>JAYVXV010000059.1:0-2445 GCA_043784905.1 Holophagaceae bacterium
GGCCCAAGCACCCCAGCCTCTCGTCCGCATCGGTCTTTCCACCGAGGGTGTCGAATGGCAAGTCGCGCTCGAGGGTGGGGGCGATCTGCTGACGCGGAGTGGGCGTCCTCTCTTGAAATTGCGCGACGGTGAGAAACTGCGCATCTGGTGGGACAGCCGTGGCGAGGCCGATCCCACGGACGAATATCGCATCCGCGTGGGCGGTGACATGAGCGCCCAAGCCGCCGACGGTGTGATGAAAAAACTGCGGGAACTCGGCGAGCAGCCTGAAAAATATTTTGTTCCCGACGGGGGCTCATGGAAAATTTTGACGGGCCATTTTGAGACGGCGGAAGATGCCGAAGGCATCTTGCAGAAGCTCAGTGGCAGCGGGTTTAATGAGCTATGGGCCTCCTCCGAACATCGGCCTGGAAAACCCCGAAAAGGTCGCGCCCTCTATGCCGTCACGGAGCGCTACGAACGGCGTCCATTGCCGTCGGAGGGTGTTCTTTTTCGACCCCGAAATGGAGTGGTCCAGCTCATCAATAAAGGCCGCTACCGCGGCACCCTCGAAATCTTTCCGAATGGGGATGGTCATTTGACGGCGGTGAATCAAGTGGCGCTGGAAGATTATGTGCGCGGCGTGGTGCCCCGTGAGATGGGCGCCAACGAATATCCGAATGTGGAGGCTCTGAAAGTGCAGGCGGTGGCGGCGCGAACCTACGTGGTGGCCAATCGTGGCAAGCGAAAAAATGATGGCTTCGACCTGCTGGATACGCCCCTGGACCAAGTCTATGGTGGCAAAGATGGTGAGCAGCCTCTTGCGGATCGGGCCGTCGCTGAAACCGCTGGCCTCATCGCTACCTACAACGGTCAGCCCATCCAGGCCCTTTTCACGGCCGACAGTGGCGGCGCCACCGTGGACAACAGTTACGTTTTCGGAGGGCCACAGCCCTATCTGAAAGGCGTGAGCAACTATCCCGATAAGCCCCAGACGATTTCGTTTAAAGGTGCGGTGGATCCTGGTGCGGACCAATCCTGGCTCAACCTTGAATTGCTGCGCCTCACAGCCTTCGGCATCATCCTTCCTGATGTGTTGAACGGCGAAAAACTCAGCCAGCCTTTACGTTCGATGGATCTCATGGAACCCCTGGCGCGCCTGACGCAACGGCTGGGGCTTCCTGCGCCTGAACGTAGCAATGACAAAGGCCTTCAGTTCTACTTGTGGATGGCGAAGGCCCTTGGTTTCGACCGCGTGGTGGAAGGCATGGAGCGGTCCCAGGACGCGGATTATTTTGTGGGGGCCGTCATCTCAAAGGCTGCGGATCGGCCCCTGGCGGCCTTTTTGGCACGGCGTGGCATTGTCACCACCGCCATGTGGAATGGCGAGCCGACGCTACGGGATGGGCTCACCGCACTCTCGCGAATGTGGCTTGAATTGGAATCTCCAGAGTTACCAGAAGCCACGTTGCTGCGCGATGGAACCGTCCGCCGCAAAGTGATCGGCGCAGTGCCTGAACCACTCCCCTTGGCGAGCTTTCTGATGCTAGCCGAAGAAAGCATCGGGGGCCAATTGCGCCTCGTTTCCGAAGCCAATATCCAAGTGGGTGACCGAGTGAAGTGGATGCCACGGGAAGGCGGTTCCCGTCTGCTCATTCGGCGTCTCGATCCCGATGGCGCCGCGTGGGACCGCTATAATCCCACGGCGCATTGGAAGGTGGAAATCAAGGACAGCGATTTGCTCGCGAAGGTGAAATCCCGCGTGGGCGTGAGCGGCATCCGCGCCCTGGAACTAGAGCACAACGAGCATGGCCGAGTGCTGAAAATGATCGTGCGCGACACCCATGGCGGCGGTCACGAATTTACCGGAATGAGGATCCGCGCTTTGCTGGGCCTGAAGGACAACGTCTTTCGCTACCTTACCGTCGGAAGCGGTGACAAAAAACGCTGGATCTTTTACGGACGCGGCTGGGGTCACGCCGTGGGTATGGACCAGACCGGGGCCTACGGCATGGCGCTAGAAGGCTACACCTTCGATCAGATCCTGAAGCGGTATTACCGGGGCATTGAGATCACAGCGGTCAGGTGACGAGGTGGTCAGGTATGAGGTGCGAGGAGTGAGGTATGAGGCAAGATGAGCGGAGCAAGGATCCATCTTTTCCTCGTACCTCAACCCTCGCTCCTCGCACCTGACATGATCTTCCTCCTCGACCACCGCATACTCTTTCCGCCACCGCATCTGGCGGAGGCTGACGGTCTGTTGGCGGTAGGAGGGGACCTGAGCTTGCCCCGATTGCTGGAGGCCTACGAACGTGGAATTTTTCCGTGGTATTCCGGCGGAGATCCCATTCTTTGGTGGTCGCCGCCCCAGCGGGCGGTCTTCCTGCCGGGAGATGAACATTTATCGCGGCGGTTGAAACGGAAATTACACAATTCGCCCTTCGAGATCCGCGTGGACACGGCGTT
>JAYVXV010000060.1:0-2433 GCA_043784905.1 Holophagaceae bacterium
GATCACCAACGCGAAGGGGGCCTTCCCGTGCCCAATCTTCGTGCCAGAGACCTCGTCCATGGGTTCTTCGTCGTGCGGGTTTTGAGTCGGATCCGTAGCCATATCTACCTCACTTGGCCTTAGCTGGAATTGGTTTCATCGAAATCGCCGGGGCGGCCATGGGCGCCTCGCTCGCGGGGGTTGACAGGGTGGGGGCAGCCTGGCTCGGCAGCTTGCCGTAATCGCTCTCCATGCCCTTGAGCTTCCCGAGACCCTTGTTCTGGGCCACGTACTTCAGGAAGGCGGCCAACGTCAACCGCTGCTCCGCCGTGAGGGTGTACTCCCAGCGGGGCATCTGGGTGGAAGGCACGCCGCGGCTGATGCGCCAGAACCAGGTGTCCACGTTGTAGCGCTTGAATTTGTCATCCCAGAAATTCGCGGGGCGCTTGGTCATGGTGAAGGCCGCCTGACCGTGTCCGTCCGCGTCCAGGCCGTGGCAGGCGGAGCACTCGTTATTGAAGAGCCCCTTGCCGTAGTTGGCGTACCTACGCTTGGTCATCAGTACCTTCATCTCCAAGGGGTCCGCAGGTTCCACCGCGGGCTCCTTGAAATCCTTCTCGATCCAAGCGGGAAAGGAAGAATCCTCTTCCCGCTTCTTTTCAAGCGTTTCTTCGGTGACGTCCACCCCGTCGATCCTGTTCTTGTCCACGATGTTCAGCAGGGTGCCGCGCGCGGCCTGAGCCTCGTGGCTGCTGCCGAAGAGCAGATCTTCGATTTCGGTCTTGTACTTGTAGGGCACCTCGACGTGCTCTTCGTAGCGCGCGACGTTGAGCTTTTCCTGTTCTTCAGGGGTCTGGTTCCACTTGGCGAGCACTTCTTCCGTGCCCTTGAGGGGGCCGGTGGTCCAGGTGAATTTCTCCAGGCGCGCGTACTTCAGTTTTCCGGTCTCGGGATCCTGGGCGCGGGTACCCCAAGGCCCCATGCCTTGGATAAAGGCCGTCAGATCGATCAGCTCCTGGGTCGAAAGGTAGTCGAAGCGCGGCATGTTGGAACCGGGCTTCACATAGCGGGGGTTTTGATGGTGGAGCATGTGGTACTGGTCTGGGAATTTGCCGCCGATGTTCGCCAGATCTGGACCCGAACGCTCCGAGCCCACCAGGTGGAACTCATCGTAGTAGTAGTCCGAGGACTTGGATTTCGGGCCATGGTCCCAATCCTGGGGACGGCTCACCATGGAGTGGCAATACCAGCAGCCTTCGCGTTTGTAGATCTGGCGGCCACGCAGCTCCTGGGCAGTGTAGTCACGGAGATCCTTGGGCCTTGCGGGTTTGAACGTCATGCGCGGCACTAGCACCACCACGAAGATGATGCTGGCCAGGATCAAGCCCATGCCAATGGAAGGATAGAGATAATTCGCTCGGGTGGTGCTCATCGGATGGGTTCCTCTGACTAAAGATCGGGTCACAGCCTAGCGGGTCATCGCCTAGTTGCTTTGCTAGTTGGTGGCGGTCATCGAGGTCGTCGCGGGGGCCGCTTCTTCCAGTGGATCTTCCAGGGGCTCCTCCACGAAAATCAGCGTTTTGAACACGTTGTAGACAAAGAGCAGTTGTCCCGTGACGATCAACAGCCCCGAGAAGGCGCGCATGAGCATGAAGGGGGCCACCATGATGACGCCCCGGTAAACCGGCGTGCCCTCTTCCCAGGCGGATGCCTGGATGAGGCCGGCGACGGTAAGGGCGGTAATCATGATGACGGTGCCCACCAGGGACAGCCAATAGTGGGCGTTGGCAAGACGGCGGCTGTACCACTGGCGACCGCTGACGCGGGGCACGCAATAGTAGATGGCGCCCCAGGCCACGAAGCCGAAGGTCCCGAGCAGCGCGAAGTGCGCGTGGCCCACTACCCAATGGGTGAAGTGCAGATACCAGTTGATCCAGCGTGTGGCCTGGAAGGGCCCCGTGAAGCAGGTAAGCAGGTAGAACCACATGGCTGTGATGAAAAAGCGCAGCGGAATGTTGGTCCCGAGCATCCCCCACTTGCCCTTCATGGTCAGGAAGAAGTTCACCAGCACCGACATCACCGGCACCAACAGCATCACTGAGGAGATTACGGCCACGGCCTTGAGCCATTCGGGCACCGGGCTCTGCAGCAGGTGGTGGGTGCCCGTGGGCGTGTAGAACATCGCGATGGTGCTGAAGCCCACGATGCTGAGCAGATGGGAATAGAGCGGGTTCTTGGTGATCTTGGGCAGGAAGTAGTAAGTCAAGCCGATGCCGTTGGTGGTGAACCAAAGGCCCAGGATGTTATGGCCGTAGAACCAATTGGCGATGGCATCGGGGATGCCGGTCATGTTGAAGAACACTTTTTGGCCGATGAAATAGACCACGGGAAACCACATGGTCGTGCCCGCGACATACCAAATGGTCACGTAGAGCTGTTTTTCCTTGCGGTTCA
>JAYVXV010000061.1:0-8086 GCA_043784905.1 Holophagaceae bacterium
TCCGCGAGCATCTCACCTCTAGGGATCACCGGAATCTTGCTGCCATGGGCTGCCACGACTTCGGGGTTGTCCCCGCGCACGGCGCTGGAAATCACCACAACTTGCGCCCCTTCGATGTGTTTTGCCTCATGGCCCAGGTGAATCAGGATGCCCAAGGAACGAAGCCGCTCGGTAACCGCACTTTCTTTGAGATCGGTCCCCGAAACACGGAAACCAAGGTTGGCCAGGACTTCTGCGATGCCTGACATACCAATGCCGCCAATGCCCACAAAATGGATATGTTGAATGGTGCCGAACAATTGTAGAACTCCTTCCATCAAGGCTTCACGCCCGTTTGCTCGAATCAAATCGGGAGTACATCTAGCATAGCCGTCACTTCGGGCCGATACTGAACATCGAAGTGGCATGGCTTTGGATTGTGCACTAACGAAACCCAACCCACTCTACGGAGGTGCCCATGACCAGAACTCGACTCTTCTCTTCGCTTGTCGCCACAGGTCTGCTGGGGGTAAGCCTTTTTGGCCAGGGGCGGGAGCACCGCGATATGGCCCAGCCTAGGGAGATGCCGGCCTCGTCAGGCGCGTCAGGTGAAGGATCGCGCTTTACGCCGATGCCGGTCCAGGATGGGGCGCGCGGTCGCTCCTCCCTTGGTGATGGCGGGCGCGGTCACTCGTCTGGCGGAGGTGCCACGGGTCATACCAGCTTGAACGACCGTAGCAGTATCAATAACGGGTTGAATTCATCCACCCACGGATTTCTCGGGGGATCGAGGACGCCAGATTGGGGTGGGAAGAACCACTACTGGCATCCGTGTTACGTCTTTCCCAGTGCCTTTTACTGGCAACAACGCGATATCTTCGCTGAGATCCAGTTCCTATCCCGTGAAGGGTTTGTGGCCTGCACCCGCGTGGCGGACGATGCGGTGGAGGTCAGCGACTATGCTGATTTTCCTCAAGGCTGGAAAGGCTATGCGTTTGTGGTCCCGCCCGGAGGCAAATTGCACGTGAGCCTTAATCATGTGAACCAGGGTTGGTTCCGCATGGTGATGGTGAACAAGTGGGGCGATTTGGAAAAGGGGATGCTCCAAAACCTCATTCCCACGGGCAATCCAGAGGTCACCTACATCAATCCGAAGGCCGAGGCCCAGGCGGTTTATGTCATCGCCGATGACCCAGGTTGGATGTCCTCTAAGGCCTATCCCTACCAGCTCACCGTGGAAAGATCCTGGGATCCAGCCACCGTTGATCTCAAAGGCGTCAAGGTCGCCAGCGGCGTATGGGGAAACCATGTGGATTCCAGCGCCCAGTTCCGCCGCCCCACGTGGGTTGGCTTCGGCAGCTGGGACCGGACCGGCCGTGGCTGGTGGTAGTCGTCAGCGTGAATCCTGAATTATTTGATGAAAGCAAAGCGGGGCCGTGAGGCCCCGCTTTGCTTTTCAGGTCGAGGATTGAAACGGATCACAATCGCTCGATTCTCACTTCTACCTTCGGCCCTTTCTTGGGAGCTTCTTCCCGCTCTTTTGGCTGGTCCCGCCGGTATTCAGGTTTGTGCTCGGAGCGTGGTTCCGGTCGGGGTTCATGGCGGGGGGCCGGTGGCAATGGTTTCGGTGCAGCGGGCGCGGGCGCTGAAGCGGCGGCTGTAGGCTTTCCCCCCCAAGCAACGCCAACTTGCTTGACACGGTCCACCAGGCGCTGAGGTTCAAGCACCTGGATGCCATCGCCGAATTGCAGGCACCAGCGGGCGATGGCCCGGAGATCCGTGGCCACGAAGGACACGGTAGCCTTGCCATCTTCCGCATCCTCAATCTTGAATTCCGGGAAGGCGGGCGGAGCCTGTTTGACCGCAAAGATCCACTGTTTCTGGAGAGACGCTTTCACATGAATGGGATCGCCACCCAGCCAACCGCCGATGAGATTGGGGGGGGTTCCCTCTTTGTAAGGGCCTTGGGCTGAGCGGCCAGGGCCGTCCACCAAATTCACCTCGGCCATCTGATCCAGGCGGTGATGGCGCTCGGCGTTGTAACGGCGGTCCCAGCCCCACACATACCAAGCTTTGGTAAGGGTGTCGAACATGAGATGACGGGGCTCGAAAGTGCGGGGTGGATTGGAGTCCGCGTCTTTGAAAATGAGTTCGATGGCCTTGCCATCCGTGGCGGCTTGTAAGGCTGTCTGCATATGTTCAGGGAAGGTGCCGGGGGCGGAAGGACGCTGCACGCTTTGAACGGCGGGCGGGCCTTCCATGGATGCTTGTGGCGAAGGCGCCTGAGCGGGCGCGGTCTGGATACTTTTTGCCTTCGCCCCCTTTGGGCCGGTCTTGGGAGCAGGGGCCCCGGCGGCCTCAGACGTTTTGGGTAGGGATGATTTGGCCTCAGTGACCTTTTTGGGAGTCGCGGATTTTGTTCCTTTTCCCGGGGCTGTCTTTTCTGGGGTAGGCGTCAATTTTGCTGCGGACTTTTTGCCCTCAGGAGCAGGGCTCCCTTTACCTTTCTTGATCGGTGCAGCCGCGACTTTCTTGGTCCTCGGTGCTTCCGCATCAGATAACGCAGACTTGGCAAGCTTGGGTTTATCGGTGGGTTTTAGGGTCTTCTTGGCTGGTGCCATGGGTAGATCTCCGATGCCATCATGGCTCGGAAACGCAGGCTCCGTCTAGCGTTTCAAGGGATACAGTAGACGCATTGCACTTCATCCTGCGACAATGCCCCTAAGCCACTGATGAAACCGGATCTCCGCGTTCTCTCAAGGCGGCTTGAAATCTCAGGTGTTTTCGGAATTTGTCCCCGCTCGGTGCCAATTGGCTGATGGGGTTCCAAAAAACGCCGCCCTCAAATCCCTCACAACTCGATTCCAATTCCGGTCAAGTCCTTCAGCTGCGGTGCATCCGCGCGGACAGGCCCTCAAGGAGAACCCATTTGAGCAAGAAATCCATGCTAATCAACGCCACAGATCCAGAAGAAATTCGGGTAGCAACCCTCCTGGATGGCACCCTCCTCGATTTCGACGTTGAGTTCATTCACAACGAGAAGATCAAAGGCAATCTCTATAAGGCCAAAGTGGTCCGGGTGGACCAAAGCCTTCAAGCCGCCTTCATCCATTACGGTGGCCAGAAAAACGGCTTTCTGCCACTCGGTGAATTGCCTAGGGACATGGTGAGCCCGGACGGCCGCCGCGGCCGTATCCAGGACATTCTGAATCGCGACCAGGAGATTCTGGTGCAGGCGGTGCGCGAGGAAATCGGCACCAAAGGCGCCATGATGACCGCGCAGGTGAGCCTGCCAGGGCGCTACCTCGTGCTCACGCCGGGCAACCCTGTCAATGGCATCAGCCGCAAGATCGAAAGCCGCGAAGAGCGCGAATATTTTAAGCAGCTCATTGATGAGCTGGAGATCCCCAAAAATATGGGCGTCATCGTGCGTACCGCGAGCTTGGGCGTCACCAAGGACGATTTCCAGAAGGATCTGGAATACCTCCTCGACACCTACAAGGAAGTCTTGAACCGCAACAAACACCGCCAGGGTCCGGGCCTTGTTTGGCAAGAGGATGACGTCGTTACGCGCACCCTGCGGGACACCTTTTCCGCAGATATGGAAGAAGTGCTCATTGATGATCTGGAGACTTTCCAGACCGCTCAGAATTTCTTCAAACGCACGATGCCGCAGCACGCCCATGTCCTGAAGCATTACGTTGGCAAGAAACCTCTCTTTTCGAAAAACGGCGCGGAAGAGCAGATTGATCGCATCTACGCCCGAAAAGTTGGACTGCCCAGTGGTGGTGCGCTTGTGCTGGATCAAACCGAAGCGTTGGTGGCCATTGATGTGAACAGCGGCAAGACCTCTGGCGATGGCGTCGAGGACATGGCCTTCCGCACCAACATGGAAGCCGCTGAAGAAGCGGCCCGTCAATTGCGTCTGCGGGATCTCGCCGGGTTGGTGGTCATTGATTTTATTGATATGAAAAAGGACAGCCACATCAAGGCCGTGCAGGACAAGCTGGTGGACTGTCTGCGCGAAGACAAGGCCCGCATGGAGGTGGGTAAAATCAACCGTTTCGGCGTGTTGGTGATGACGCGGCAGCGCCTGCGCCCCTCCATCCACCAGACCAACCATGTGACCTGCACTCAATGCCAGGGCACCGGTCAGGTGAAAAGCTTGGATGCGCTCCTGCTTTCGGTCGTCCGGCGTCTCAAAGCGATTCTCAGCCGAGGTGATATCAAGGAAATTCGAGTCAAGCTCGCCACCGCCATCGCGCTCCCCCTGCTCAATCAGAAGCGCCGCGATCTACAGGAAATGGAAGAAGCCTTCGAGGCCACCGTGGTGGTTTTGGCGGATCCCGACATGACCTATGGCGAGATGTCCGCCGAGATCGAACGCCGCGACGAAGAGGCCGATGAGAAATCGGTGAAGGCCTACTCGGAGCGTAAGGCTGAGCCCGAAGAAGAGACTGTGGTGCTGGGTGGCGACAGCGCCATTTCATTCGAGAAAGCTTTGGGCTCGGATGACAAAACGGCCGACAAGACCGCGAAAACTCGACCAGAAGCCAAGCACGAATTCAAGCACGATCGCCGGGATGTCCAGCGGGCGGCCATCGAAGAACGTGAGCGTTTGAGGGCACTCTTTGAAAGTGCGAAACCCGAGGACGAAGAAGTCGCTGAAGGCGAAGTTGGCCTTGAAGAGAGCGGTAAAGAAGATGCTCCCACCAAGTCGAGCCGCCGCCGCCGCCGGGGCAGGGGAGGCGCTTCAAAGGAAGGGGCGAAGGAAACGGTTGAACAGCTAAATTCAGCCACGGATTCGGCCTCCGCAACGGGTTCCGGGACCCCAGAAAAGCTCGCGCAACCCAAGGCTCCGACGCAACCCAAGACCGTCATTGAACCCCCTCGATTGAGTGGTGAAATCGTGGCGGCTCTCCTGCTTCCCACACCGCGTCCCAAACGTTTGGGAGCATCCGCCTCTGCACCTGAACCTTTGGTTCCGGCAGCGCTAGAAGGTCTGCAAGTTTCCGAAGCTTCTCCGCAAAAAGCGGTCAAGGGCAAGGCCCCCAAGCTCGCGACACCGAAAGGGAAAGTCACCGCTGACAAGCCCGACAAGGTGGAGGCCGCTTCAGAGCCGACCCTCAACGTACTCAAGGTTGCCAAGTCACCCAAGCCAAGCAAGCCAACCAAGTCACCCATGGCCGAAACGAAGCCTAAGAAATCTGCGCGCAGCGAGGCGAACGTGGGCTTGGTTTCTGCGCCAGGGGACGAACCTAGAAAGCCCAAGGCCAAACCCATCCCGCGCAAGAAGGTGCAGGGTTAAGGCATAGTCAACCCATGTCACTTGCCATCCAGGCCATCTTGGCGTCCTTCGCTACCCTTCTTGGGGGCTGGCTGGTGGTCCGCTTCCTTCAAGGCCGGGCTTCGACGATGCGTCTCATTTCGGGCGTTGCGGCGGGCTACCTCCTTTCTGCGGCCTTGGTGCGGATCATTCCCGAGAGTTTCGAGATGGCGGGTGGGGGTGACGTCATGGCCTTTTGGGTGCTGGGCGGTTTTATGCTCGTGCACGTCATGGAGCACGGCATCACCACCCATTTTCACTACGGCGAGGAGACTCATCACGACGGCGGGCCCATGGCCGGCATCATGGCGCTGGTGGGCCTCTCGATGCACAGCTTCATGGATGGCTTGGCGCTCGCCGCTGCGGCTCACTCTGGCAGAAATCTGGGCCTTTTCATGTTTACGGCGCTCATGCTTCATCGCATTCCAGAAGGTGCCACGATCTCTAGTATTTTTCTGATGCGCGGGTTCGGGAATCGGGGCGCTCTGATGGCAGCGGCAGGCCTCGCAGGCGCGACGCTACTCGGTGCCTTCAGCCAGTCGGCTCTGCACCTCAGCCCTGCGCCAGTCCTAGCCCTGTCGGGCGGCTTGGTGATTTATGTCGCCAGTTCGGATCTGCTACCGGAGGCCCAACGGGAAAGCGGATGGAAGAGCACACTGGCTCTACTGGCCGGGTTTGGGCTTTTCATGCTGACATCGTTCATCGCTCCTCACCGGCACGGCGGCTGAGCAACCATGGCGGGCCGAAACCAAGGGCGGCTTAAGGTGGCGCGATGGACGCTGCTGATCGCAGCGATTTCAACGTGGGTTGTTCTGAAGGGGCAATCCCTCCCATCCATTCCCGCCGTAAATACGCAACCCCTGTCACCGGACCTCGTCGCACTTATTCCTTTACGGCCTTTCGATCCCACCGGCAATTCTGGGGGTCGAGTGCCTTTCCAATGGCGCGGCGAGAAAGTTGAAGAGACGCCGGACCTCTGGATCCTTGAGGGTGGCGCTATCCAGACCGAGGAACTGCTGTTGATCGCCGACCGCATCACGTACGCACCGGCCTCAGGTCTCCTTCATGCCGAGGGTCGCATTCGCTTAGAAGGCCAGGATCTGCGCCTACGTTGTGAGCGACTCAGCATGGACTGGAAACATCAGGTGGGAGACGCTTACGCGCTGGAGTTGGATCTGCCACCCAACTGGGTGCTGCATTCCGAAAAGGTGAGTTTTACTACCCTCAAACGATGGGATTTTCAGGCGGTGGAGCTGAGCCCTTGCCCCCAAGAAGAGCCCGGATGGCGTGCAAAACTTTCAGACCTCAAGCTCGACCTGGATGGGTTCGCCACCCTTCGTAACGCTCGCGTCATCGTGGGTAAGGTCCCGTTGTTCTACATCCCTTGGGCCATTTATCCTGCGAAAGCTGCCAGAAGCTCCGGCCTGTTACCGCCCCTCCTGGGCTTCAGTGGAAGGCTGGGCGCCACGCTAGGCCTAAACTACTATCAGGTGCTTGGAGATACTGCGGATGCGACCTTTTCGCCGCAGTATTTCTCAAAGGAAGGCATGCTTTGGGGAGCGGACGCACGGTGGAATCCCGAGCCCACTCACCAAGGCAGCCTGCAAGGTCAGTTCATCCATCAGCGCTCTGATGGCGAGCGCCGCTACCGCTATAGCCTCAAGGAAGTTTGGCAGCGCGAGGATGGCTGGCAGCTCACCGCCGACATCAATCAAGCCTCGGACAGCCTCATTGATGCGGACTACGGTCGCGGGCCCGGACAATTGGGCGCCCGACCTTTCGATAGCGCCTTTTACCTCGGGAAAAGTTTTCAGTGGGCCAGCTTTTCGCTTTCAGCGCAGGAACAAAGAACCTTCTTTTTGCCGAATGATCCTTTTTTTCGACCGGACTTTCCCAGCTCTTTGAAACGCCAAGTGCTCCCGCAAATCGGGGCGCGACTCTTTCCTGTTCCTTTCGGCGATTTTTATCTGGATGGTTCCTGGCGGACGGGCCGGCTCAGTTACAAAATTCAGACCGGAGACAATCAACCCGAAGGCCGCTATACCTGGGGCCGAGATGACGGCGTGCTGCGTATCCATGGGCGCCTGGGGCAATGGGGTCCCTTCCGTGCGGACGCCCAAGTGATGGGACGTTACACGCGCTATGGCGCCACGCTGAAAGACGCGATCTTCGATCCCAATCAGGTGCCCAATGGGGATGCCCTGGACCCCGCCACCAATACGGCTTTTGATCCATTTCGGGTGGAGGGTGCCACCGCCAAACGGTTTCTTACGTCCATGAAGTTGCAGCTCTCCGGCCCCCAAGTGGGGCGATCCTATGAAGGGCTTTCACTGTTGGGTTACGAAGGCGATGTGAGGCATGTGGTGGAGCCCTTCGTGGCCTTCACACAGAACAGCAAATTCGGATTGGCGGGCAAAGTGCCTCGCTTCGATGAGGTGGACTCTCAACCGGGCGTTGATGGCAGTGCCATGGGGGAACAAAGCGTCGAACTCGGCATCAAGCAGCATTTCATGGGGCGCTCAGAAACCGGCCAGAACTTCTCGGACCTCATCCGTTGGCGCCTTGGCACGACCTACCATTTCAATCCGATTCTCCTGAGCGATGGACGCATCAAAAAAGGACTTGGATCGGTGGACAGCGATATTGACCTAGAACCCGATGAATCCTTTCGGCTGAGTTTCAAGCGCTCCGAGGATCTGGTGGATGGAGGTGCCGACAATTCCCTTACCGCAGAACTAAAGAGAAGGGACGGTAGCCGGTTGAGCCTGGCTTTCTTTTCCA
>JAYVXV010000062.1:0-2412 GCA_043784905.1 Holophagaceae bacterium
CAGGAACGAGTGGCGCGAGGGCTTCCATGGCCTTGCTCAAATGCTCTCGCTCGCCTTTCAAAAGCGCTGCATATGGACTGCGGTCGAGCGCTTTAAGGGCTTCAAAGCCATCGAGTCCTGAGAGGAGCAATTCGCTGTGATCCATCAATCGCTGAGCCGCCGGGTGATGAACCAGAGCCTCTGTCACTCGGTGGGGGGCGCGGCGGGAAAGGGCCCGAGTCACGGCGTCCGCGAGAGCTGGGGGCAAATTTTCATGCTCCAAAGGTTTGCGTAGTAGCGCGGCGCTGCCGAGTTGCAAAATGGCGCCTCGAAGCCCCAAGAGTTTAGGCACTGACATTAAAAGTTTCGCCAGTTCGATATCGGCTTGATCGCGGTCATCTTCATCAGCGTGGATGCGTTCACAACCTACTTCAAAGCGCTCCACGGGCTCCCAAGGTTGGGTGGCCCGTCGAAATACCGGACCGGCGTAACTCACCCGTGGTGGCGGTTCCGCAAAGCGTTTGGAGAGCATTCGGGCCAATGCGGTGGTGTAGTCCCAGCGGAGCGCAACCAGCTGATCACCATCAAAGAAGCGCAACGAGGCCTCTTCGTGAGGCTCGCGCATGACCAAAGAGGACCGCAATTCGGCGTAGCCTGCGTCTACCAGGAGGCCCATGAGGCGGCCTTCCCAACGGCGTAGACGGGCGGCAGCGGTGAACAGCAAATCGGGGAAATGGGGTGTATGCGTGGCCATATCAACCTTCCGACTTTGGGCTTCGGGTCGCGATGCGATCCGAGTGCCGTGATTGGAGAAGGCGAACAACCTCGTGAAGGCTGACGCCTTGATCCACCAGTAGGAGTTCGAGGTGGAAGAGCAGATCGGCGGCTTCACCGACGAGCTCTTCGCGATTTGTTTGGTTAGCCTCGCGCTGATGATTTTTGGCGGCAAGGATCACTTCACCCGCTTCTTCCACTACTTTTTTGGCGATGCGATCAAGGCCTTTGGCGAAGAGCACCTGCGTATAGCTGCCCGCCGCAGATGCGGTGTCTTTGCGGCTTTGCAGCAGTTTCTCCAAACGGTCTAGCCACGGGAAGGTCGTTAGCATTTCGGTTTCATCGTCGAAGCAGGCATCGGTGCCCCGGTGACAGGTGGGGCCTTCCGGATCGGCGATGATGAGGAGGCAATCGCGGTCACAATCGGCGCGAATTTCCAGCAGCTTCAATCGGTTTCCGCTGGTCTCGCCCTTGGTCCAGAGCGCTTGGCGTGACCGGCTCCAAAAGGTTACAAAGCCAGTAGCCTGGGTCTTCTCCAGGGCTTTAGTATTGACATAACCCACCATGCGTACCTGGCCGGAGGGGGCTTGGACCACGGCGGGAATGAGGCCTGATTCATCGAAGCAAAGTGGGATCACACCGAACATGATTCCTCCAGTCGCATGAGCTGACCGCGCTCACTCAAATAGCGTTTCAAGTGTGGGATAGGGAGTGTGCCTTCGTGGAAGAGCGTGGCGGCTAAAACCGCATCAGCGCCTGCTTCCAGGGCATCCAGAAAATGAGATTCCTGTCCCGCTCCGCCCGAGGCGATCAACGGGATATTCAGCTTGGTTGCCTCGCGGAGCAGTTCCAAATCGAAACCTTCAAGGGTTCCATCTCGGTCCATTGAGGTGAGAAGAATCTCCCCCGCGCCGAGTTCCTGAAGGCGCTGCAACCATGGCAGCGCTGCCAAATTCGTGGCTTCTTTTCCACCCTTGATGAAGACGCGCCATCCGCATTCTGAATCGCGTTTTACATCCACGGCAGCAACGACACACTGAGATCCCACGAGGGCCGCAGCCTGCCGCACCAGCCCAGGATTCCGAACGGCCGCGGTGTTCAAGGCTACTTTGTCTGCCCCATTCCGCAGTAAGCGCGAGAAGTCCTCGACCTTCGATACGCCACCGCCCACCGCGAAAGGAATCGTCAGCTCCCGCGCCACCTGGCGTACCCAGGTTTCTTGGGTGGCACGATCCTCCTCGCTTGCGCTGATGTCGAGAAAGACCACCTCGTCGGCACCTTCGTGATCGTAGCGACGGGCCAGTTCGATGGGACTTCCGAGATCGCGCAGATTCTTGAACTGCACGCCTTTCACCACGCGGCCGTTTTTCACGTCAAGACAGGGAATCACACGTTTGGCGGGCATCACGCAACCCCAAGGGCTTGGCTTGTGCGGGGATCATCCAAGGCGATGCGGCCTTCAAGTAATGCCTTTCCGCTGATGGCGCCCACCACGCCGGGAATCGCGCTGAGCGCGTCCAAATCATTAAGATCCCGAATGCCCCCCGAGGCTTGAACCTGGAAGCCTTCTTTAGCAATCCAGGCAGTGGCCTCAAGACCTGGACCTTGCAGGGTTCCATCGCGACTCACGTCAGTCACCAAGGCGCGTTTGAAACCAAG
>JAYVXV010000063.1:0-8001 GCA_043784905.1 Holophagaceae bacterium
GCGGGCGCCTCCACGGGCGGATTCACAGACTGCCTACTTCAACGAGGCGCATTGAAAGTTTATGCCGTGGATGTGGGTACCAACCAATTGCATTGGAAATTGCGGAGCGATGATCGTGTCATCAGCATCGAACAATGCAATCTTCGCCACTGGGAGCCCACGCGCATCCCAGAAAAATGTTCATTGCTGGTGGGGGATCTTAGTTTCATTTCCCTGCGATTGGCCATCCTGCCCCTGCTGCCAAGCCTCACGAATGATGCCGAAGCGATCCTATTGGTGAAGCCCCAATTCGAAGCGGGCCGTGCCGATGTTGGAGACGGTGGCATCGTGCGGGACCCAGCGGTCCACGCCCGAGTCGTCAAAGAGATTTGGGATTTCTTTGCGCTCTCGGAGCTGAGACCCCAAGGGCTGATGGAAAGCCCTATTCGTGGAGGCGAAGGGAATCTGGAATTCCTGATGTATTTGCGGCGCGGGGCAAGGACTGCGGAGTTTCCGCAAATTCATCTTTGATCTCGCGACGCCAAAGCGTTTAACCGCGAATTACGCGAATGGACGCGAAAAAAAATAAAGGGGGAAAGTGATATTCGCGCTTTTTCGCGTAATTCGTGGTTCCAGTTTTTCTAAATCCCGAGCGATTCGTCCGATGTCCCGATCACTCCGGCACTATTTAGGATGATGAGTGGGAACTTCGCGACACTGCTCTTGCCACTCGCGCCCGTCGTATGGGAGCCCACCTGGCAGTCCCGCAGGACCACCCAACGGCCCTGATTCAGGTAGTCAGAAATGCGGATGTCGGCCTCAATGGTCATGAAGCCCGTAACGCTACCTGAGGCCATGAGGAATGATGTTTGATGGGTCTCGAATTGCCCTGTGATGGTCGGAAGACTCAAAAGTTCCTCATCGCAATCTGGAATCAGCATGAGGGCTGCATCGCGGCGCAGGCCAAAGAATGCGAGCTCCTTTTTCATGTGGGGCAGGGTGACATCCGTGAGTTTCAACAACTCGCCCATCTTGTTTAGGAAATCCAGAAATCCATGCATGATAGGCACATGAAATTGGCCACGAATCCAACCGGAGGACGTGAAAATGAGAGATGGAATCTGTCGCAAGGGTGGGTGGTATTTGGCGGCACGAGGCTTGGTGCGTACCGCTGATTGAGCGGCAGAGGAAGGAGTGACCGGCGTTTGCACCTGGGTGGATGAGGCCCTGGGTATGGCCATGGTTGGTCTTGTGGTGGCGGGTTCAGACCGCCTGGCCAGTGCGATTTCTGGGGTCATGGCCTGAGTTTTTCTTGGCAGGATAGGGGACTTGGTCGTTTGGGATGTGGCTCCAGCTTCTGGCACCTCGTATTCCAATCCGATGGCGCCATCCAGAATGGCGTCCCGCATATCCGCGCCCCGCATGAGGGCCCCGCGCAGCATTGCGCCCGTCAGGTTTGCACCAGCCAAGGAGGCCCGCCGAAAATCGGTCACGCTGAGCTTGGCACGGGTGAGATCCGCGCCGCGAAGATCCGCTTCGGCCAGAATCGCCCTGGACAAATCCGCACCCCGAAGGTCGGCTCGGGCCATTCTTGCACCGGAAAGGTTCGAGTCCGTGAGATCCGTCTTTCGGAGAATGGCGCCTTCGAGGATTGCGCCATCGAGCTTGCATCCATTCATCTCGGCCTCGCTCAGATCGGCGCGGGTGAAGATGGCTTCGGATAAACGATTGTCGTTGAGTTTGGTGCCACTCAGATTAGATCCGGAAAAATTTACCCGCTGGAAATCAATTCCGCGCAGGTCCATGGCCGATAGGTCCATGTGCTCTAATTTCTTTCCGGACCGCAGGGCAGCGATGAGCTCATCCCGGCTAAGGTCGGACATGGGGACTCCAATAGAAAAAAGAACGGGGTAAGTGTTACCCCATCATAGCGCGCCGACCTGAGGCGAGTGCCGTTTATTCCCCAAAAGGAACCTTGGCTGGAAATACCGAAGTTGGGTATTGTGGATTTGCTTTATCAGCTCAAAGAGACTCGGCAGGTCGCTTCTTGCATGGAGACAGGGATGTCGTCAGACCCAAGCACCATTGGTCGCTATCAGGTCGTGTCCATCCTTGGGCATGGCGCGATGGGAATGGTGTACCTGGCGCAAGACCCACTGCTGAAGCGGCGCTTGGCCATCAAAATCGTAAAGGATTCTGGCATCGAGCAGCGCAACGCCCTGTTGCGGTTCCAGCGGGAGGCCGAGATATCTGCCCGGCTCAATGACCCCAACATCATCACCATTTACGATGTGGGCGAAGATCCGGTGGCCGGGCCATTTCTGGCCATGGAATACGTAGAGGGCACCAGCCTATCGGTGTTGATCCGCGAACATCGAATGGATGCAGAACTGGCCGTCCGGCTGTTGATTCAGTGCGCCAAGGCCCTGGTGGCGGCGGAGGATGCCGGGGTGGTGCATCGGGATGTGAAACCCGAGAACATTCTGGTGTCTGCTGATGGTCGTTTGAAGCTCATGGATTTTGGCATCGCGAAGGGGGATGAATCCAAGCTCACCACCGACGGGATGATTGTGGGAACGCCGTCCTACTCCGCGCCTGAAGTACTCAAGGGCGCTGATGCCAGTGCCGCATCGGACCGCTACGCTCTGGCGGTGACGGCTTTTGAGATGTTTTCCGGCGGGCGGATGCCGCACCCAGGAGATACGCTCGGAGCCATTCTTTACCACATTGTCCACGAGCCTCCGGTCATGCCCGAGGGCATGGCCCCTGAATTGGCGAGGGTTTTCGAGCGTGCGATGGACCGGGAACCAGCCCAACGCTATCCAGATCTACGCGGTTTTCTGACGGAATTAGCCCGGGCCGCCCGGGTCTCTACCACCCTGCTGAATGAAACGATGACGCTCCCCACCTCGGTGCCTCTGCACGGGTCCGAGGGTGATGAGCAAATGACCATGGCTATTGACCAGGTTTCGCAAATGCCGAATCTCGGCGGGGCGTCCATCCAGCCCATGTTTGATAGTGGGCAGAAACCTGTTCAGGCGGGCGGTGAATCCGGGAAACTCATTCCTCCACGGGAGCTGTTCAAGGAGCACGTCCCTGCGGAACCGGATTCTGACCACGCCATGGATGCGGTGCCCACGTTGATTCCACCTAAGAGCATGATGAAGGCATCCACTGCGGCCAAAGCTTCCAATCCTGCCAAAGCTTCCAATCCCGGGAGCGCAGGCCACAGTTCCGGTGCGTCGGCCATGCGGGCAAGGCCGGCAGCCTATCCTGCTGCGGTTCCCCGCACTCCCATCAGGGATTCATCCAAGGATATGCCATCCTCGGTGTCGTCATGGCTCATCGGCGCGGTAGTGGTGATTCTAGGCGGTGCGGTCTGGGCCTGGCAGGCGGCCAATGCGACGCGTATTCTCACGGTCACGACCCAGCCCCCTGGTGCAGAAGTCAGCATTGACGGAGTTCGTATGGGTACGACTAACCCTTCATTCAATCGTGAGGTTAAAAAGAACGCCCGAATTTTGCATCTGGATCTGACTTTTCATGTGGCGAAGGACGTACATTTGGATCCGGATCAGACCAATGTGAATGAGCAAATGGAGCTGATGCAAGCCTACACAAGAATCCTCACTAATCCGCCCGGAGCCACGGTCTACGTGGATGGTGTCAGTCAAGGTCAGACGCCCATAGAGGCCTTAGAGCTTCCAACCAAGCGGGCTCAAGCCGTGAAGATCGTGAAGAAACAGTACCGGGACATGACCATCACGCTCGAACCGAACCGCCCGCTGGCAGGGACTCTCCAGCTGGTGCCGGAAGTTCAGTAGGACGGATTTGCGTTCAAAAAAAAACACTCCTACCGCATGGCCTGATGAATGGCTTCGGCCGATTTCAATGGACTGGAGCAGGTACCTTTGCCACATAGGAACGCCGCCGGTTCTTTGAGATGCGGAAACCCTAGGTCGGTGTTTTTTGGATCCCCGCTAGCGGGATCGTGGAGGATCACGGCGGTATTGGGCCTCCATTCGCGGATCGCGGCGCGAAAGAGTATTTGAGTTCGAAGATCGTCCAAAGGGCCCACCACCGCAAGGTGACTGGGCTCTTCCAGTGCTTCGTCGGCGGCCAGAACAAATTCACCTAGCCATCGCCCCTGCTCATCTAGTTTCGGTTGGGTCCCGAGAGCTTGAAGCAGGGCCTTCGCACGGTTTCGGTAGGTATCCTTCCCCGTGAAAGCATAGAGCCGAAGGAGTAAATGGGCCGCCTGCCCGTTGTCCTCAAAAGGAGTGCGGGTTTCAGCAAAAGCTCCCGTCGCATTCGCCAGCCTCGTGCGGCTGCGAAAGAGCCCGTGGCCATCAGATAGATTCGTGTCGATGAACGCCGCCAATGACTCAGCGCGAGTCAGCAACGACCCATTGCCAGTGACTTCATGTAGGCTTAACAGACCGGCGAGCATTCCTAATTGATCACTCAGAAAAAACGCCTCGTGAGCATCTTCCGCATGTCGGTAGCCTTCGCCATCTTTCAGTTTGGAATCTAAATAACCCAGCGCCACTCGTGCATCTTGGAGCAAGGTTTCGTCGCCACTGGCGCGGTACAAATGGGCGAGAGCCGCGATCATTTGCCCATTCACCGAAGCGTAACGGCGGGCATCAATGCGAGGTAGGCCGCGCAGGGTGCGCTCCTTATCGCTGAGCGCGTAAAAAAGATGGCCATCCACGAAAGGCACCGATTTGTCGTAACCGCCTAGGTCGGCGTCCATGGTGGCGCTATAGCCACCGTCGGAGTGCTGCATGAACCGCCGCAGGTATTTTAGGACCGCGTCTGAATCTTTTAAAAAATCAGCGTCGTTGGTGATGCGGTTGGCCTCGGCCAGATTGTCCAGATAGCCCGCTTGCAGGCTGGTTAATTTCTCGAAATGAATGTCGTGCCAGGTGGGCCCGACGCTGTACTGGTAGACGCCGCCCCAGACTGGATCGGTGATGAATCGTTGCTGCTTGAGCGTGTAGAGCGAGCGAAGACGCCAGCCCGCATCCTTGCGTCGGCCGCTCTCTGCGAAGGCCGCAGCGACGTTCGCGGCGATGGGATATTTCTGGGATGCGCCCCAGCCACCCTGGTCGAGGTCGTAGGTGTCATCCATGATCGAGGCCGCGACGTCCCGCATGGCGCTCAATCCTTCGGATCTTTCTTCGGGCCTTTCGTCGGGGTTGGTGGTCGGTTCTTGCTTCGCGTTTGCTTCAACATTCCATGGCTTCAACGTACCTTTTTTTTGCGCTGTGAGGAATGCCTTCAATACGGCTTCAAATTCATCGGGCGGGATATAGCCCCGATGGCGATAAAGCGTGCTTCCATCAGGCCCGTAAATGGCGGTCCCCGGCCAGCCAATGTCTTCAAACAACTCGTGGGCATCGGGATGGACATCAATGTCGGCCTTGATTGCCACAAAGCTTGCGCGAATCAGGGCTTGAATGCGTGAATCGCCGTAGGATTTCTCATCCATCACATGGCACCAATGGCACCAAGTGGCCTCTGCATCCACCAGAACCAATTTTTGGCTGCTCTTGGCTTTGGCGAAACTGGCGGGTGACCAGGGTTGCCAGGCTACGGGTTGGGCCGCAGCCATGAAGGAAAAAAGAAGCAAGGTTGCGAAGGTGCGGAATCGGGTCATGCAGCTTGGGATGCCGGAACGCGGGTCCGCGTCCCCAAATAATCTGTACCCGGATTTTGCGGTCGTGCTCAAGACCAGAAGGCTTCAGGCCTCTGGCTTCAGGCTTCGTTGTTGATTTTGGATGGGCCATCTTGCACACATGTATGCGAAGCGACCCACAACAACGAGGTCTGATGCCGGAGGCCTGAAGCGGCCTGGAACAATGACAATCGCAAAATCCGGGATGTATTCTGTTTTGAACAGGGGTGGCCATGAGTGAAACGGTTTTGAATCAAGTCGTCATCGCGGGTGGTTCTGGGTTGGTGGGAAGCCATCTCGTGGATGCCCTGGTTTCTAAAGGTACTAAGGTCACCGTGTTGAGCCGCGATCCGGCTCGGGTTTCCCTGCCTGCTGGGGCCAATGCTAGGAGTTGGGACGAGCTACCCGTTGCGCTCGAAGGGGCCGATGCGGTCATCAATCTCGCGGGGGCGAGCATCGCGGGGAAACGCTGGAATCCTGCCTACAAACAGGAGTTAGTGAGCAGTCGCGTGGACACGACCGAGCGATTGGTGGAAGCTATGAAAACGTGCTACGCCAAACCCAAAGTGCTCGTGAACGCCAGCGCCATCGGCATCTACGGACCCCAGGATGGAAGTGGTGTGAATGAGGAAAGTCCGGTGGGACATAGCTTTTTGGCGAGTCTCTGCACCCAGTGGGAAAAAGCGGCTAATGAGGCTTTAGCGCTCGGGATTCGGGTCGTAAAGGTGCGTAGCGGAGTTGTGTTAACCAGGACCGGTGGCGCGCTCTCGAAATTGGTCTTTCCTATGAAAATGTTTCAAGGCACCAAGCTCGGCCATGGGCAGCAAGGGTTTTCGTGGATTCATGTGGATGACATTTTGGGCCTCTACATTGAGGCCGCCAGAAACAGCGAGTGGAATGGCGCCATCAATGGCACAGCGCCGCGGCCCCTCACCAATGAAACTTTCACGCGTTACCTGGCGAAACAAATGCACCGGCCAATTCTGCCCGTGCCAGGGTTTGTTACGCGCACGGCCGTAAAGTTACTTTTGGGCGAGATGTCATCAGAAATTCTCGAAGGCGCCTTCGTCTATCCAAAACGAGCCTTAGAACTTGGCTACGCTTTCAAGTTTGAGAAGGCCGAAGACGCCCTTGCGGACCTGTTGTCCTGATGCGCGAAGAACTGTTTCAGGCGACCCAAGACCTTCCCGTTCCCCGCGCCCAGGTTTTTGCTTTTTTCGCGGACCCC
The DNA here is from genome assembly GCA_043784905.1 of Holophagaceae bacterium. Classification (GTDB taxonomy): domain Bacteria; phylum Acidobacteriota; class Holophagae; order Holophagales; family Holophagaceae; genus JANXPB01. Next base: position 6,888 of record JAYVXV010000063.1, read on the forward strand.
GCTAATCTCCAGCGTCTAACGCCGCTTTGGTTGCATTTCCAAGTGGTGACGCCAGAGCCGCTGCCCCGAGGCGAAGGGGCGGTGTTTGAATATCGCCTAAGGGTCAGGGGGGTACCTCTATATTGGCGGACACTCATCGAAGCCTACGACGAGGGCCACCGTTTCGTGGACAGGCAAATTCAGGGCCCCTACGCGCTCTGGCACCACACCCATATCTTCGAGGATCTACCGGAGGGTGGAACCCGCATCATTGACCGCGTGCGCTACAGGGTTGGCTGGGGATTTATCGGCCGCATTGTGCAGGCTCTATGGGTGCAAAAGGATTTAGAGACTATCTTCGCCTACCGGAAGAAAGTTATAGCCGATGTCCTTATCAAGGCAACCTGATCCAAAATTTGGGTGTATCGAGACCCATCAGGTTTTCATTTGAGCACTTCCAGCCGCTTGATCTTCGCACCCAGTTCCAAGTCGTCAAGAATCTTCAACGCTCGATCCAGGTCTTCGAGTTCGCCCAACCGCGTGTATTTCCCGGTTAGGTGCGGGGTGGCGTTGGTGGTGATGAAGAACTGCGAGCCGCCAGTGTCTTTGCCGGAAAGCGCCATGCCCACGCTGCCGGGGCCGTACCATTGCAGGCTGTCCTCGCAGCGCACGGAGTAGCCAGGGCCACCGTCCATGGTGTCGTAGGGCGAGCCCATCTGCACGACGAAATCTGGCACCACCCTCGGCACGAGACGACCGTTGAAGAAACCCTTGCGAGCCAGCATCACGAGGTTCGCAACGTTGATAGGTGCGACGGTAGGATCCAGTCGAAGGGTAACTTTACGCTGGCCGGAGAAGGTGACGCACAGGCGCACCGGCTTGGCTGCTGATGCCAGCCGCTCGGCTTCACTTAACAATGCTTTTTCACGTGTTGTAGGCTCTGGTACGGTGGGCCAGGGTGTGGCGGCATCGAGCTTCACGAGTTGGAGGTAGGCGAGATAGCGGCAGGCCCAATCCGGATGCTGGAGCCAGGGCTTCAACAACTCGATCTGTTTTTCCTTCGGCAGCTTCCAGCGCGAGTAGCTCTCGATCAGCGTCTGCTGCGGCTCCAGATCGCGGTCTTTCCAAGTGAGCT
>JAYVXV010000064.1:0-2406 GCA_043784905.1 Holophagaceae bacterium
GATGAGCTTGAACGAGACGGGAGAGGGTCGGGGGTGGCTCATGACTTGTCTCCGGTGGAATCTGAAGGATGGGTAAACTTTAAAGCGAGAACGAGCACCAACAGCAGCAGGCCTGCGGCCAAAGGCACCCAACCAAAGCTGAGATCATGGACTTCGGGATTCGCCATTCCAATCATGTTCGCCCCCGTCCATGAAGCTACGGAGGCTGAAGGGCGCGGGCTAGCACGTATCGGCGAATGGTGTCGGCGAGTCGGCGAACGACAGGTTTCAGGCCTCGGGCATCAGACATCGTTGTTGGTTTTGGATGGATCATCGCGGGCTACGGCGTACGAAGCGGCCCACAACAACGAGGCCTGAAGCCTGATGCCTGGTACTTACAACCATTGAATGCCGCCCCCTCGGCTGCGCTCCCGCCATGCCGACTCCAATACGACTTCGCGGCCGGGTGCCATGCGGAAACGGACGAGTGTTTCGTGCCCTTCAAATGTCTGTTCAGTGAATTCGATTTCCGGGAACGCTCCGAACACCGCGAAGGGCAGGTGCGCCATTTCAGACGCCACCCGGATTTCACCGCGTTTTAGAATACGGATTTCTTCAAAACCCCCCTGATGAACCGCTTCGGCGATGGCCCCTTGCAAAGCCTCGGTGTAGGCGCGAACGAGGCCTCCGGTGCCGAGTTTGGTGCCACCGAACCAACGGATGCAGACGGCAATGAGATCCGTCAGCCCTTCCCCTTCCAGGACGCTTAGCATGGGAGCACCCGCCGTGCCATTGGGTTCGCCATCGTCGTCGCTCCCATAGGCCACCACTGGAACCCCTTCGCGCCACGCGGAACAGTGGTGGGAAGCGTCGAAATCCCTTTTGCGAAGCCGCGCCAACACCGCGTTTCGAGCCTCGGCATCGGCAGCCGGATGGAGTTCGGTCAAAAAGACCGAGGCTTTCTCTCGGAGTTTGAAAACGGCGGGGGCCGCGAGGAGGCGCATAGGTCATCATTGCAAAAATGGCCCCCCTTCACACTCCCCGCTTTCCCAAGACCCGCGCCCGCGCTACACTTGATGTTCCGTTGGGGAGTAGCCAAGTGGTAAGGCAGCAGGTTTTGATCCTGCGTATCGAGGGTTCGAATCCTTCCTCCCCAACCAAACGCAAGGCCCGACTAACCACCTGAGGTTCTGTTGAAAAGATTCTCGTCGAGGAATCTTTGCGGCAGAACCTCCAAATTTACGCACATGGCGGCAACTGTATTCAGCTGCTTCGGCGCGCCGTTTTATCTCATCGTGTGATGTAGTGCTCTAGTTGCTCGATGACGAATTTCTGTTCGGAGATGGTTTCTTTCACCATATCTCCGATGGAAACGATGCCTGCGACTGAGCCGTCTTCGGCCAACACTGGAAGGTGGCGGATGCGGCGGTCGGTCATGATGGCCATGCATTCTTCTACGGTTTGGGTGAGGGTTACGAAGATGACTTTTTCGCTCATGACGACGGAAAGGGGCGTGTCCTTAGATGACTTGCCGTGAAGCACCACCTTTCGGGCGTAGTCGCGTTCGGAAAAGATTCCCACCGGCTTATCTTGCTCCATCACCAACAGCGCGCCGATGTCGTGCTGTGCCATGAGCTGAAGGGCGTGCAGAACTGTATCTGTGGGGCTCACGGAGATCAGCCCGTGTGGCTTTTCATTGAGCAGTTGCTTCAGTGATTTCATGCTTAGGCCCTCCCCCTGGTTCCATGCTTTGAAAGCGGGATCTGAGTGAATTGCAAAGCAATGGTATTCGGAAAGTCCCTTCGTGCTTGGAACTTTGCAACAATGGGTTATCAATAGGTCATCACTTTGAAATATAAGACTGTGGGGGAAGCATGAAGATTGCCGTTCCGAAGGAAACCCGTGCCTTAGAGAACCGTGTGGCGCTGGACCCGGATTCCTGCAAAAAACTGGTGGCAGCGGGCATGGAAATCTCTATCGAGGCCGGGGCTGGGGCCTGTGCCTATTTCCCTGACGAGGCCTATCAAGCCGTGGGCGTGTCCATCCTTTCGGATGTCGCGCAGCTTTTCGGTGAGGCGGATTTTGTCCTGAAAATAAATGCTCTGGCAGTTCGACCCGATGGAACTCACGAAGCCGATTTAATGAAACCTGGAGCCATGCTGCTGGCTTCGATCTTTCCGACACGGCATCTCGAATCCGTGAAGAAAATGGTCGAGCGGAATATCACGTCCTTCTCCACGGATTGCATTCCGCGCACCACCCGCGCCCAAGGCATGGATACGCTCTCAAGCCAGGCAAACATTGTCGGGTACAAAGGGTTGATGCTGGGCGCCATCGAGTTGCCCAAGTACTTTCCGATGTTCATGACCGCAGCGGGCACCACACTTCAGGCCAAGGTTTTCGTCATCGGCGCAGGCGTTGCAGGCC
>JAYVXV010000065.1:0-2404 GCA_043784905.1 Holophagaceae bacterium
CGGGCACGAAGTTCGGGCTCGATGTCGCGGCGCTGGGCTTCTTTCCTGAAGATCACGGTGACCTTTAGCGGAAGATCGGCCAACGCAGCCACCTGTTCCAAAAGGACTCGCTCACCGCCGCCGAAGGACAGTTTGCGATGGGCAAACACGACATGCTTCACGAAACCTCTGGAAAACGGTCATCATAGGTCACCTGACTCAGCGCGTCACCCCTGTGGATTAATGTCATGACTCCAACCTTGCCGAGAAAACGCGTCTTGATCGTGGAAGACGAGCCCAGTTTCCGTGCTGTGCTGGAGATGGGACTGGCGCCCCAGGGCTTCGAGACTCAAGCGGTGGGCGACCTTGCACAAGCCCGGAAGGCGCTGGAATCGGGTCATTTCGATGCGGTGGTTTCCGACCTTCGCTTAGGGGATGGTACGGGCATCGAGCTGCTGACCTGGATGAAGGAGCGAGGCCTGGCTATTCCATCGGTGATCCTCACGGCCTTCGCCACCACCGAAACCACGGTTCATGCGCTGAATCTCGGCGCCGTGGATTTCCTCACGAAAACGAAAAACGATATTCAGGAATTGACGAAAGTTTTGCAGGGCATCTTTCAGGAAAACGAACTGGCCCCGAGCATGGAAATGGGCGACATCGGTGATCTGGTGGGTGTGGGCGACACCATCCGCAAAATCCAGGCGCTGGTGGGCAAGATCGCGAGGGCCGACACCACCGTGCTCATTACCGGCGAGAGCGGTACGGGTAAAGAGATCGTGGCGAGGCTCATCCACCGGTATTCCGAGCGGGCCAAAGGCCCCTTCATTCCCATCAACTGCGGCGCCTTGCCCGAAGCCTTGCTTGAATCCGAATTGTTTGGCTATGAGAAGGGTGCTTTCACCGGCGCCACGGGCGTCAAGCGCGGCCTGTTTGAAGAAGCCAATGGTGGATTTCTTTTTCTCGACGAAATCGGCGAGATGCCCTTACCGCTGCAAGTGAAATTGCTGCGGGTACTCCAAGAGCGGAAAGTCCGACGCATTGGCGCCAATGAAGAACGACCCATGGATGTGCGGGTCATCGGCGCCACGAATCGCAACTTGCGCGAGCGCACCGAAGAGAACAAGTTCCGCGAGGATCTGTATTACCGACTGAACATCCTGCACATTGAACTGCCACCCCTACGGGATCGCCGCGAAGATTTGCCGGTGCTCATTGATCATTTCCTGCGACGCTCCTGCAAGAAACTCAACAAACCTCCGATGTTCCTGCATTCCGAGGCCATGGCGCTGTTAGAGCGATACCGTTTTCCGGGCAACGTGCGCGAACTTGAGAACCTGATGGAACGCTGTGCGGCCTTGAATCCGGGGGGTGCCATCGGCAAGGACGTGTTCCCTGACAACCTCATCAATGATGTGGAGCGCGGTACCGATGCGCCCCTGCTGACCCCGCTCGCCATCCCCGGCGGTGGATTTGATGTGGAGGCCTGGCTCACCGCCCTGAAGGGTTATTTCCTTCACCAGGGCTTGATGGAGCAGAACGGCAACCGCACCAAGGCCGCCAAACACTTAGGCATGACCTTTCGGGCCTACCGCTACTGGTTGGGCCACCTTGGTGGCATTGAGGCGCTGCCAAGGCGCTTTCCCTGGCCTAAGGATTTTCCATCGAATGTAGAAGTGGAAGAAGAGAGCCCAGAGAACTGAAAATCCGGTCCCATTGCCTCCAATCAAGACTCAAAGCTTGTCACTTCTTCCATCTATGGCACACTGGAATGCTTGGGTGACCACCACTCAAGGAGATTCCGATATGACGCAAAGCAAGACCCGACGCAACGCCCAAAAAGGCTTTTCGCTGATGGAACTGATGATCGCGATGATGATCATCGCCATCATGGCAACGCTTGGCTTTAAGAGTTTCAAGCACTACAGCGCTCGGGCCCACTATCTCGTGAGCCAAGACTTGGTAAACAAGGTGCGCGAAGGCCTGGACCAGTACTGGATGAAGCACGGAAAGTACCCAGATTTCGGGAGCTTCGAGGCCATGGTGGACAACAATTCGGTTCTGGTGAAAGAAAACTTGATTCCCGTGAATACTCCTAACGTTGATGGATTCGCCCAGCCGATTGAGGGGAAATCTGGCAAGACTGGCTATGAGTTGACCTGCGAGGGTGATCCCAACAATCAGGATGATTTCGGGAAGTTCACCGTGCGCCCGGGTGAGCAGGCAGTCACGGCAAACGGCGGCGGCAAAACTACCGGCGCTCCCACGGCTCCTGCGGGAACTGGCAAATGATGGACCTTACCCGGTTGCCCGACGAGGGCCTTCGCGAGCACGGCACCGCTGTGCGCCTGGAGCTAGATTCCGGGGCTTGCGAAGCCCTGACCGGGCATCAGGAAGCATTTCGGGACGTGGCTTGGGCGGTTTT
>JAYVXV010000066.1:0-2392 GCA_043784905.1 Holophagaceae bacterium
GTGCGCTTGAAATGCTGGGCCTGGATGGGCGTAGCAAAAACCTGATCCGCCGGAACGCGAAAGAAGCCCAGGATCTGCGGCGCATGCAGCGTCATGGTGAGCACCCGATCTGCTCCAGCGGTCTGTAACAAGTCGGCCACCAGCCTGGCTGTGATGGAAATGCGCGCCTCATCTTTTTTGTCCGAACGGGCATAGGGGAAGTAGGGCAACACGGCGGTGATACGGGCCGCCGACGCGAATTTCAAGGCATCAATGAGGATGAGCAATTCAAGGAGGTTGTCACTTACTGGTGGGCAGCTCGACTGGATGACAAATACGTCGGCCTCACGCACGTTCTCATCAATTTTGACTTTGATATTTTCATTCGAGAATCGGGTGAACTTGACCTTTCCGAGCGGCATGCCAATGTGGGCAGCGATGCCTCCGGCGAGCTCTTGATGGCTCGTCCCCGAAAAGACCTTCATCTCCCCAAACATGAATCCCCCGCTGTGCCCGTGACGTGGTCAGTGTACCCCGGGAACCCTTCGGGAATTCGACTCAGGAATGAGTATGAGGGCCGGGAGGAACCTCGTCTTTTCCGAGTTCGTCCCCCATGTGACAATGGAAGATTGGGTTACGAGGTGGTGCTTTGAAAATGAAACCCTGGTTTATCGTCCCCGTCCTGCTTTCCGCCGGTGGACTCCTGCGGGCCCAGAGCGCGGATCTGCAGATTCCGCTTCAGAAACGAGTGTTGGACAACGGGCTCACCGTGTTTCTTGTGGAACGGCATCAGGCCCCAGTCTTTGCGGCCCGCATCGCCTTTCGCGTGGGCGGGGCGGATGAGGTTACGGGTCGGACCGGCACGGCACATTTATTGGAGCACATGCTCTTTAAGGGCACCCGCAGTGTGGGGCTCAAAAATCCAGGCGACGCGGCTACTGAAAACGCATGGCTGGAAAAGGAAGACCAACTTTGGGAAGCCATCCTCCATGAGCAAGATAGCCTTGCGGAAGTCTCGGCCCAATCTGTTTACACCACGGGCAAGGCGACCGCCGCTTCCAGCGAAAAACTGGAGTCCCTTAAAAAAGAATTCGCGGATGCCCAGACGAAGCACGCAGAGCTGACCACGCCCAATGCCTTCAGCGCGCTTTACGATCAGGCCGGTGCCAGTGGAATGAATGCAGGGACATCCAACGACTTCACGTTCTACGAAGTTGCTCTGCCTAAAAACCGCTTCGAGTTCTGGGCGCGCATGGAATCGGATCGCATCAATGCGCCGGTGCTTCGAGAGTTTTATACCGAACGGGATGTGGTCAAGGAAGAGCGCCGAATGCGCACGGATGACAGCCCCGAAGGACGCCTGCGGGAAATGTTTCTGGGCCAGGCGTTCATCGCCCATCCCTATGGGCGGCCCGTGGTGGGCTGGCTCTCCGATCTTTACGCCCTCAAGCGCACAGAAGTTCAGGATTTCTACCGTCGCTATTACGCGCCCAATCGCACGGCCATTGTGTTGGTAGGGGACCTGACCTGGAACGAAATTATTCCGGTGCTGGATGCTTATTTCGGCCAGTTGCAGCGTCAGCCGGACCCCGCGCCAGTGCGGACCGTCGAACCGCCGCAACAGGGAGAACGCCGCCTTTCTATGGGTGCAGATGCCACCCCTGTTCTCATGGTCGGTTGGCACATTCCAGCAGCCAGCCATCCGGATTTTCCGGCCCTAAATATGCTGGCAGATGTCCTTGCGCGGGGCCGTGGAAGCCGCTTGTACAAGAATGCGGTGGAGGGGCTGAGTGTGGCCTCCAGTTTCCGTGCGGGAGCTGGCGAACCTGGCTCCCGGTATCCGGGTCTTTTCATTGTCACGGGCACGGCCAAGGGCGAAGCGAACCCAGGCACCTTGGGCGGTGTGCTCGTGGAACAGATTGATGCCATCAAGAAGAATGGCCCTACCGAAGCAGAGCTGAAAAGACAGGTCGTGATGCATGAAATGGACAGGGTGAAGCGTCTGGAAAACCCTGATCAATTGGCCACGGATTTCGCGGTGAGTTGGGCGATCACCGGAGACGAGCGCGCGTTCATGGACGATATGGATCGTTATCGGGCGGTGACCGGGGCAGACGTGCAGCGAGTGGCCAAGACCTATCTGGTGGATACCAATCGCACCGCCGCTGTCCTTCTCCGCTCCAAGGACGAAGAAGCGGAATTGGCCCTCAATAGCGAGATCGAAGAACTGCTGATCAAGGTCGTCACGAGCAAGGGAAACGCCCATATGAGGCCGTCTGAAGTGGTGGATCCGCAGATGGTCATGATCCGATCCAAGCCCCGATCCCAGCGCGAGGAAATCAGGGATGGCCTCAAAAAACAGCTGGAAGAAATGGCCAAGGATGAGGCGAAGACCCCATCGAATTTAGGTCCG
>JAYVXV010000067.1:0-7965 GCA_043784905.1 Holophagaceae bacterium
ACCACGCTGGTGTTGGCCACCCATCGCATTTTCGTTGCGGAGCTCTGCGAGAAAGTGATGGTGCTGGATGAAGGCCGCGCAACTCAATACGGCACGCCCGCTGAATTGGCGGAGCAGCAAGGCGCGCACGGCACCTACGCGCGGCTCAAACGATTGCAGAGCCTGGAACGAGAATTGACGGGAAGCCAAGCGGAGCCCTCATGATGAGGGCTATGCCTGCATTGATTCTTTTGTCGGGCTGTGGGCTTTACGCGCAGGGCCTCAGTGAGGACGGTCCCTGCCTAGTGCATCTTCCGCCAAATCCTAAAACCATACCTTTGGTGTTGGTGCTTTTCGATCCCGGTGGTGATGCGGCGGGTGCCCTTCGCAGGGCCGCGATCGCAGGAGACTCGCAGGGCGTGGTTCTGGTTTCTCCGGTGGCCTTCCGCAATGGGCTCAACGATTCCACCTACTCGCGGATCTTGTCGGAGCTGAAGGTCATGCTCGTCCGACGCTTCCCTGGTTCGCCCATTTGGGCTGGGGGTTTCTCGGGTGGTGCGCGCATCTCGGTGGGCTGGGCCCAACAAGAGCACGGGTGGATTCGCGGCTTGGTGTGCTTCGGCGCCTTCTACGATCAAGGTGGTTTGCCTCCCCGAAACACCAAGGTATTTCTCGCCTGCGGGACTGGGGATTTTGATCGCTCGGAGATGGAGCGCGCCCTGGCGGAATTGCGTCAATCTGGATACCAGGTCATTTGGCGGTCCTTCATTGGAGGCCACACTTGGCCCCCAAAGGAGGTCTTTGCCGAGGCCATCGGCTTTGTGACATCGCTGACCCCGAACTCGCCCAAACCTGCGATGAGATGACCCCATGGGCATCGCCGCCCTTATGAGTTCCGTTGTCGGCGGCGAGGACGCGCGGGGCCGCATTCTTGGCCACCCAAAGATGTTTGCAATCGCTCGTTTCGGACCCTGAATTTGTTGAGTGCGCGACAGGCCCTGGGAAACAATCCGCCAAATTGATTTCGGGCCTTATCCGACTTTTGATCTACCGAGTTTTCATCTGCGCGAATCTGCGGTTACAGGTTCTTTGACTCTTTCCATACGCAACCCGGCCCTAGACTCCTTCGACGAAAGTAACTTTGTTGATTTCGCGGAAAGTGGTCATACCCATGCGCACTTTTTCGAGGGCGCTCTCACGAAGGCTTTGCATGCCTCCGCGGCGGGCGGCGGCTTTCACGTCACGGATCGGGGCGCGGAGCGTGAGCATCTCCCGCAACTCGTCGTTCATGCCCATGAATTCGATGATGGCTTGGCGGCCACGGAACCCCGTGCCATGGCAATCCACACAGCCCACCTTGTCGAAAAAGGTGCCGCTGCTACCCCAGGTGGGGTCCACACCGTTGTCAATAAACTCCTGGGGGCCGGGTTCGATGGGCCGCTTGCATTTGGGGCAGAGGGTTTTCACCAGACGCTGGGCCAGGATGCAGTTCAAGGCGCTCACAAAGTTGTAGACTTCGACGCCCATGTACTGAAAGCGACCGATGACATCTAAGGTGTTATTGGCGTGGACGGTGGTGAACACCAGATGGCCCGTGAGCGCTGACTGGATGGCAATCTGCGCGGTTTCAGGGTCGCGGATTTCACCCACCAGAATCTTGTCGGGATCGTGGCGCAGGATGGACCTCAAACCCACTGCGAAGGTCAGGCCTTTCTTCTCATTCACGGGGATCTGGCAGACACCTTCGAGTTGATATTCGACCGGGTCTTCGATGGTGACGAGCTTGTCTTCGGGGGAACGGATTTCACTCAAAATGGCGTAGAGCGTCGTGGTCTTGCCGGATCCCGTGGGGCCGGTGACTAGGAACATGCCATAGGGTTCACGGGAGAAGCGGCGCAGCTTGGTGAGCTCGTGTTTATTGAAGCCCAGAATGTCCAGGTTCAGGCTCTTGAATTCCTCGCTCAGGTTTTCTTTGTCGAGGATTCGGATGACGGCATCTTCGCCGTGAATGGTGGGCATGATGCTCACACGAAAATCAATGGCGCGGCCCCGGACCTTCAGCTTGAAACGACCGTCCTGGGGTTTGCGTTTTTCGGCGATGTCCAGTTCGGACATGACCTTGACGCGGCTGATGATGGCGGACGCAAAGCGCTTATCAATGGGGTCAGCGGCGGGATAAAGGCTGCCGTCAATGCGGTACTTGATGAGGAATCCCGCTGCGGTGGTTTCCAGGTGGATATCAGAGGTGCGCCGCTGTAGTGCGTTAAAGATGGTGGTGTCCACCAGCTTGACGATGGGGGCCTCGTCCTTGTCGGTCAGCCGTTCTAAGTCCAGGGCATCGTCGTCCACGTCCGCGTCGCTGAGCACTTGGACCTTGAGCGCTTCGCCCACTTCGTCCAGGGCCTTCTGGCCACTTTCAGATTTCTTCAACACTTCTTGGATTTGGGCCTGAGGCGCGCCGGCGAATTTTAAGGGACGCTTGAGCTGCATCCGCAGCATGTCCTGGGTCACCACGTCCAGGGGGTCGGCCATGGCCAGCCAGAGCACGCCATCCCGCTCTTGCACGGGCACAAAATGGTGCTTGAGCATCACGTCCAGGGAAATGGCCTGGAAGAGCGCGAAATCAACCGGCTCCTTGGTGAGGTCCAGGGATGGATAGAGCAGGCGCTCGGGACGAAGGTCCGTTTGGGTGAGTTCGCCTGCCAAGGTCTTGTCGCCCTTATCGGGCAACTCCAGGACCAAGGTCTTTTCTTCGTGGGGGAGATATTCGGGTGCGGCCATGCTCCATGGTATGCGGCCTTCGGGAGATAGGGTTCACCCCCCTCTTTTTTTTCATTCAGGTTGCCCATGGTGGATGGAAGGCGGAATCAAGCGTTGACCCGCGCCGGACTTAGGCCGCAGAATTAGGGGCCGTTATGAACTAACCAGTACTTTTCTGGTTAGTTCGTTAGGGCCCCTAATGCCGGTGCACCATGGAAATCACAAGGTTGTCCTGTTACAACGGCTAATTTGGCCCTGGAGACCCTATGCGAGGCTATGCCCCGATTCTGCTACTTCTGGCCGTGGCCATAGGGATGCCCCTGCTTGTTTGGGGACTTTCCCGGATGCTGCGGCCTACTGCCCCCAACGCGAATAAGTACCTGGTCTATGAGTGCGGCATCACGCCCACCACCGAGGCTCGGGATAAATTTTCGGTGCGCTACTACCTGGTGGCCGTGATGTTCCTGGTCTTCGATGTGGAGACGGTGTTCCTGATGCCCTGGGCCATCCAGATGAAGGAATTGGCGCTCTTTGGTCTCGTCGAGATGTTGTTTTTTCTGTTCTTGCTGTTGTTCGGCTACGGCTATATATGGTCCAAAGGAGCGCTCACATGGGAATGAATCAGCCCGATGTCCTAGAGCACATTCTCATCACCACCAAGGTCGAGAAAGTTATCAACTGGGCGCGCGCTTCAAGCGTTTGGCCCATGACCTTCGGCTTGGCCTGCTGCGCCATCGAGATGATGGCCGCAGGCGCCAGCAAGTTCGACTTTGACCGTTTTGGTGCCGGGATTTTCCGTGCGACGCCGCGCCAGTCCGACTTGATGATCGTGGCCGGCACCGTGACCTACAAAATGGCTCCGGTCATCAAGAAACTCTATGACCAGATGCCTGAGCCGAAATGGGTTATCGCCATGGGAAGTTGCGCCACTGCTGGCGGGCCCTTCGACAGCTATCACACCATTCAGGGCGTGGACAAAATTGTGCCCGTGGATGTCTACATCCCCGGTTGCCCCCCGCGTCCCGAGTCCTTGATCTACGGATTTTTGAAATTGCAGGACAAGATCATGACCAGCTCGATGGCCGACAAATACGGCGAAATCTTTGAGTCGGTGAGCTAACCATGGCGATCACGAAGGTCTGGATTGAAGAAGGCTGTATCGTCTGCAATGCTTGCGAGGCCGAGTGCCCGGATGTCTTTCATGTGACCGAAGACAGCTGCCACATCAGGGCCGACTCGCGCACCGACGGCGCCGAGAGTGAAAATCGTGACGAGAAATCCCCGCTCAAGGCCGACATTCAAGCGAGTCTCGAAGACAGCATCATCGCCGCCGCCGCCGCGTGTCCGGTGGAGGTCATCAAGTACGACCAGGTGGCCCTAGAAGCCGCCGCGCCTGAACCTGTTGTGGCGGCGCCTGCGGTCGTTATGGCCCCTGTGGTCGCACCTGCTGCGGTTGAAGTGCCCGCGCCCATGTCGACAACAGTCGCGGCGGCGGATGCGGATATTGACGACGCGGTGGATTCGGCGTTGGGTGCGCTAGGTGCGACCGTGAGCGTGAGTGCCGCCGCTGCCGCAGCAGTGGCCGCAGCCACCGTGACGCCCCCAGCCTCTGAGCCCACTTTGCCACTCTTGCCTGCCGCTGCCACTGCGGTCGCGCCACCCGTTCTCTCAGCACCGATGGCCTCAGCACCGATGGTTGCAGTACCTGCTGAAGCGAAGGCCAAGCCCCGAATCACCAAGGTCTGGATCGAAGAGGGCTGCATTGTCTGCAATGCGTGCGAAGCCGACAGCCCCGAAGTCTTTCACGTCACCGAAACCACCTGCATGATCAAGCCTGGCGTCCGGTTGGATGGCATGGAAACCGAAAATCGCGCCGAGAAGAATGGCCTCAAAATCGAAGATGGCGAGCGCCTGATCGAAAGCATCATTACCGCCGCCAAGGGCTGTCCGGTGGATGTCATCAAGTACGAAGTGCTCGGCGACGCGCCCGTGGTTGAGGCGAAACCTCACGATGCGGGAGAGGTCGCCGCAGGACCTTACATCTACGATTACAAGACTGCGCCAAATCGCCAGATCGCCATGCCGAAGACGGTTCCCCTGCCGAGTTTTCACACGTATTTAGAAGAGCAAAAGGTCGCGGCTGCCGCCGACGAAGCCAAGTGGATTAAGCAGCAAGCTGATTTTGAGACGGCCAAAGCTAAGGCTGTGACGGAAGGCAAGGAAGCCCCCAAACCACCGGTGAGAACCGTTCCGAAAAAGAACGACACCGATATGGAATTCCCGGCTCCATCCGAGGCCAAAGATCCCGATCTTTTGCACCTTATGGATCTGTTGGATGGCAAGGTTTCACAAGCTTTTGAGCAGGGTGGTGAGCTTACGCTGCAAGTGCACCCAGACGGGCTCAGCGAGGCCTTGATGTTCTGCAAAGGCGATGCGACCTTGCGCTACGAAATGCTCGCGGATCAAACGGCCACGCACTACCCGGTGGCCGAAGGATTCCAGTTTTCCATCGTCTATCACCTAACCTCCATCAGCCGCCGCAAGCGCCTGCGCATCCGAGTGCTGGTAAAAGAAGGGCAGGACGTGGACAGCGCCTGCGAGGTCTACCCTTCCGCCAATTGGATGGAGCGCGAGATTTTCGACATGTTCGGCATCCGCTTCATCGGCCACCCGGACATGACCCGCATCCTCTGCCCCGATGACTGGGAGGGCTTCCCGCTCCGCAAGGAATACCCAACCCTGGGCTGGGGCCAGCGAGACATTGACTTCCGCGAGGACCGCTCCGGCGTGCTCATGCGGATGGCCTTAGAAAAGGCCGGCAACATGGGCATCAACCTCAAGGTGCCCAAGGCGGAATGAGGACGTAGGCTTAAAAAGAAAAAATGAAAAAAATCACCACCAAGACGCGAAGGCACCAAGAAAAGCGTAAAGACAAAACAACCAAAAGGGCGAGTTGAACGAGATGACGGAACGCACGGCGGGAATCATGAGAGATCACGGGGACGCGGCTATGGCGCGGCTCTGCGCCTTGGTTCCTGGGCGATCCGAGCTCGTTTCTGTCGGCCTAGTGAACGCAATCAAGGGAGTTCCTGGTGTTTAAAACCGAGGAAATGGAAATCAATCTGGGACCTCAGCATCCGTCTACCCACGGCGTGCTGCGGGTCAAGCTCCACCTGGATGGAGAGACCGTCACCAAATGCGTGCCGATGATCGGGTACCTGCATCGGGGCGTCGAAAAGATCTGTGAAGACAAGACTTTCTTTCAGGGCCAGGTCTGGACCGACCGCATGGATTACGTGGCGGCGGTCAGCAACAATCTGGGCTGGGCCGAGGGGGTTGAAAAACTCTTCGGCATCACCGTCCCCCGGCGCGCCCATTACATCCGCACGATGCTCACGGAATTCAACCGCCTTAGCTCGCACCTGCTTTGGTTGGGCACCCACGCCCTCGATATCGGCGCGATGACCGTGTTCCTTTACGCCTTTCGTGAACGTGAAGAAGTGCTGTCCATCTTTGAAGCCTTCTGTGGCGCGCGCCTCACTACCACGGCCTTCCGCATCGGTGGCCTTCGTGAAGATATTCCACCGGGCCTCGAAAAAATGGTCCGCGCTTTTCAGGCCCGTTTCCTGGATTGCCTGGATGAGTACGAAATTCTACTAACGGAAAACCGCATCTGGAAAAAACGCACCATCGGCGTGGCCCCGCTGTCCGCCGAAGACGCCATTGCCCTAGGTGTCACGGGCCCAGTTCTCCGGGCGGCGGGCGTAGCTTACGACATCCGAAAAGCCTTTCCCTACGCGGCCTACGCTGAGATGGAGTTCGATGTGCCCACGCAGGATGCGGGGGACACCTACGCTCGTTATTTGGTGCGCCTTGAAGAAATGCGCCAGAGCCACCGCATCATTCAGCAGTGCATTGATGGACTGCCTGAAGGCCCTGTCATGGCCAAATTACCTAAGGTCCTCAGGTCCGAAGTGAACGAGGTCTACCACGCCATCGAAGCCCCCAAAGGGGAATTGGGCTACTACTTTATCGGCGAGAAGGGCAGCCAGAACCCCTATCGTATGCACATTCGGGCACCTTCATTCATCAACCTGCAAGCTTTACCCAAGATGACCGTAGGTCGTTTGTTGGCGGATGTTGTCGCCGCCATCGGCACGCTGGATGTTGTCCTTGGCGAAGTGGATAGGTAAGGACCATGACCATGACCCTGACCCAATACCTGACCATTTCCATGTTGCAGATCCTGCTCATCATTTCTTTTGTGATGGCGTTGGTTCCTATGTTGACCTTTGCCGAACGCAAGGTCATCGCCTACGTGCAGGTGCGTCTAGGCGCCACCCGCATCGCCGGTGGGCTTTGGGGTAATAGCATGGGAACCCACCGAATCACTTCTGGGATCAATAAGGCGATGTGGTGGCTGGGCTGGGTGCCAGTGCTCTCGATCCTGCGCGGCCTCCCGATTTTTTTGGCGGACGGCATCAAGCTCGTGACCAAGGAGGACATCGTCCCCGCCTCGGCGGACAAGGCCGTGTTCGTGCTGTCGCCAGCTCTGGCCATGGTGGCGGCCTTCACGGTATTTGCCGCCATCGGATTCGCGCCGGGCCCCTTGTTTTATTTTCCCGCCAAGTTTCCTTTCCTGGGGGGCCTGCCCTTCAATGGATTTCTCACGGACCTCAATGTGGGGCTGCTCTTCATCCTGGGCGTGGCTTCGGTGGGGGTGTACGGCATCGTGTTGGGCGCCTGGGCATCTAACTCGAAGTACCCGCTGCTGGGTGGCCTCCGCAGCGCCGCGCAGATTGTCAGTTATGAAGTTCCTCTGACGCTCAGCCTGATGGTGCCGGTGGTGTTGACGGGGTCGCTGAACTTCAACGAGATGAGCACTCGCATGGCCACGGATATTCCCTCGAATGGGTTCGTGGGGTTGTGTAGGACGGCGTTGATGTTCGTGGGATTTTTTGTTTACACCACCTGCGCGTTCGCCGAAACCAACCGCGTGCCATTCGATTTGGCAGAAGCCGAAACCGAATTGGTTTCGGGCTTCCACACGGAATATACGGGTATGAAATTTGGATGGTTCTTCCTGGCCGAATACGCCGCGATGATCACCGTTTCGGCCCTCGCCAGCGCGTTTTTCTTAGGTGGCCACTACCTGCTGCCCTTTGGTTTACAGGCCTACCTTGGGCCGGTGCTGGGACATCTGTGGGCACCTCTGAACGAGCCTCA
>JAYVXV010000068.1:0-2380 GCA_043784905.1 Holophagaceae bacterium
GAAAAAGGCAAGAATCGCTATGAGTTCATGCATCACTTTGAAGGCGTCATCGGGAATCTGCAGCGCCGCTACCGCGAAACCACCAGCGAGGACATCCGCGAAGAAATGGAACAATCCATGCGGATCACGCCTTGTGAAAAATGCCGGGGTCAGCGACTGAAGCCCGAAGTGCTTTCGGTCTTCGTGGCGGGTTTGAACATCGCCGAGGTGGTGTCCAAGAGCGTGCGCGACGCGCGCCTCTGGTTCTCCGACATGGGCCTCGAAGGCAAGGACGCGGTCATCGCTGAAAAGGTGTTGAAAGAGATCCGAGAGCGTTTAGGTTTTCTCGACGACGTGGGCCTGGGCTACCTCACGCTGGACCGCAGCGCGGCAACGCTCAGCGGCGGTGAGGGCCAGCGCATTCGCTTAGCCACGCAAATTGGATCCAAGTTGCAAGGTGTCATGTATGTGCTCGATGAACCGAGCATCGGCCTGCATCAGCGGGACAATCAGAAGCTGCTAAAGACCCTGATGGAGATGCGTGATCTCGGCAACACCGTGCTGGTGGTAGAGCACGATCTGGAGACCATCCAGTGCGCCGACTACGTGGTGGACATGGGCCCTGGTGCGGGCGAGCACGGCGGTTTCGTGGTGGCTCAAGGGACGCCTGATCAGGTGGCGAAAAATCCGGACTCCATCACGGGCCACTTCCTGTCGGGTTTTGATGAGATCGCGGTGCCCCGCAGGCGGCGCAAGGCCGAGCGCGACCACATCGAAGTGTTAGGAGCTTCCGAAAATAATTTAAAGAACGTAGACGTGGCCTTTCCCGTTGGACTCTTCACTTGCATCACCGGCGTCAGCGGCAGTGGCAAGAGCACACTGGTGAACGAGATTCTCTACAAGGCCTTAGCCAACAAACTCCATCAGGGTGTTCATGTGGTGGGCAAGCATAAAAAAATTAACGGCCTTGAACAAATTGACAAGGTCATCGCCATTGATCAGGCCCCCATTGGCCGGACGCCACGCTCGAACCCCGCTACCTACACAGGGCTATTCACACCCCTCCGCGAGTTGTTCGCTCAGTTGCCGGAAAGCAAGGCCCGGGGCTACTTGCCAGGCCGTTACAGTTTCAATGTGAAAGGTGGACGCTGCGAGAAATGTGAAGGCGATGGCGTCATCAAGATCGAAATGCATTTTCTTCCCGACATTTATGTCACCTGCGAACAATGCAAAGGCAAACGCTACAACCGTGAAACCTTGGAAGTCCATTACAAGGGCAAGAGCATTTCTGACGTGCTGGCCATGACCGTAGAGGAAGGGCTCGCCCTTTTCGCGCCAATCCCGGTGCTGGCGAACAAATTACAGACCTTGACGGACGTGGGCCTGGGCTACATCCGCCTGGGCCAGAGCGCCACGACGCTGTCTGGCGGCGAAGCCCAGCGCGTGAAGCTCGCCAAGGAGCTCAGCAAGCGCGCCACCGGTCGCACGGTCTACATCCTGGACGAACCCACCACCGGCCTGCACCTGAAAGACATCCAGAAGCTGCTGGAAGTCATCAACCGTCTGACAGACACCGGCAATACCATGCTCGTCATCGAACACAATCTCGATGTCATCAAGACCGCCGACTGGGTCATTGACCTAGGCCCCGAAGGCGGCGGCGAAGGCGGCCGCATCATCGCCCAAGGCACACCGGAGCAAGTGGCGAAGAACAAAGCCTCGGTGACCGGGAAATATTTGAAGCCATACCTAAACAATTAACCAGAAAGACTTTTCCCAACTACTAAAAATCTACTAATGAATATCAAAATTAGTATCTTGTTGACTCAGGACCGCATCGCGCCCAACCTACTAATGAACTACTAATGAATGTCAATTTTAGTAGGTGATGCGTGAAATTACCCGTCCTGCCGCCCAACTTTGAAGTCATCTTCAAGGGATTAACTTCGGATCTGTTCATGAAGGTGACCCAAGGCGGGTTTGGAATGACCGTCAAAGGGGAATACCTGCACTGGGATCAGCTCCGCTACCGGGATCCTCCCGAGAGCTTGACGCACGAAGCATGGTGGATGGGCCTCCGGCTGGCCAGGCTGGGGGCATTCTCGACTCTTCCCCTGCTGGACAAGTTGGGGCGGCCCTTCGTGTTCGCGATGCCTGAAGTCGTTCAGATCCATCTTCATCATCTTGACCAGGATTTAGCCGGTGTGATTCGATCCTCCGAAGTGGCTAACTCGGCCTATCGGGATGAATACCTCCTGCGCTCGCTCATCGAAGAGTCCATCACCTCCAGCCAATTGGAGGGAGCCTCCACCACCCGTAAGGTGGCTGAAATAATGCTGCGGGACAAACGTCCGCCCCGGAATCACAGCGAACAAATGATCTTCAACAACTTCCTTGCCAT
>JAYVXV010000069.1:0-2379 GCA_043784905.1 Holophagaceae bacterium
CAAACAACTCCGCCTACACTAAGGGTCGTCCCAGAAACCGCACCCGTAGTGGTATCAAATGTATTGCCAGCGGAACGGATAGGCTGGCCGTCCCCAGACAGGGTGGGGATCCCTTTTGCACTTAAACTGAGGTCAATCCCGACGGCTGTAGGGGCGTAGTCCACCGTGGTCCAATTAGCATTCAAGTTGGAATAAAGTCGGTACTTAACCAGGGTTCCATTGCCATAATGAGGCGCCGAATTTGGGCTAGAGTAGGTCCACTCTTGCAAAGGAATATCCGTAGTCGTGCCCGATGAAAAGCTCTGGCTCATGGTGGTCAACCAAGTGCCGGAAGTCCACGAGCGAGAGCTCGTGGACCAGACAGGCAGGGTGGTAGACCAGTTTTGTTGTGAATGAATGCCTGTGTATCCATCGGTCGCGATGACAGAGGTCACACCTCGGAACTGGTTGCTATTCTTGGCGCCATCGTAAAGGGTTCGGGTTTCGTAGCCAAAGGCCGTGGCGACGCCCATTGGATCCGAGAAGGAAGCTAATTCGGCAAGGTTCGCATCATAAGTGAAGGCCCAGCTCAAGGGAGGCGCCCATGGATCCGACCCCGAGGCCGAAGGGATGGGGAGGCCGCCCGAGAGCCACGTCGGCACTGGGAGGGTCGCAGGGTTATCCACCTTGATGAGCGTCGGGCGGAAGGCTGGGGTGCCATTCGTGCGTATCAGATAGTCAGGGCTGGTTCCGCCCATGCCGACAGGGCGCACATATGCGACATACGGGTAGCCGGAGATTTGAATGGCGGGGGCTTGCATGCCAATGAAATCCGCCCGGAAAATGACCGTTTCCGTCGCGTTCCACCCAAGATTCCACTGGGCCTGGAGCCCAAGGTTGCGATGATTGAGCGCCACTACGCTATAAACGGTGGTCCCATCAGCGGACAGGCCCATTTTCCATTGAAAGGTCACAAAATGCCCGAAGCGGTCCAACCAAAGGATGGGCGCCCAAATTCCCATCTCCGGGAGGAAGGCATAGACCCGAGCGCGGTCTTTATCCATGATCACTTTATAACCTGTGCTCGCCGTGAACCCCTGAGGCGTTAATCCTGACGCCTTGGTGCTCCAATTCCCCAGATCTGCCAAGGTGGCATCGTAGGTGACCAGAGTAGCGTTCGCGTAGGTGCGGACCTGGGTCCAGGTCTTTGCTGCCAAGTTAAATTTGGCGGGTGCGTCCAACGTGACGCCCGCCGGGTGGTAGGCGGTCGAGAAGTCTCGGTCTCTGAACAGCTGTCCGTCTTCTAGAAGATAGGTTGCATTTTCCGTGTAGGCACCATACACGCTGCTGGGCAAGATGAACCCAAAATTAACTCCGCCGGCGATTGGTCGGTCATACCCGGCTTGGATCGTCGTTGACATTGGAGGCACGGCATTGGGTTCGTAGGCCGGATTCGTGACCTCTCTATTTTGAAAGGAATGCGAGGCCGTGAATTGGAACGGCAACGGGATGGGGATTTCCCCTGGGACCACGCCCAACGGCAGGTTGAAGCCGACAACTCCATCACGGGGGTTCACGGAAAACCCGGCCCCCATGCCCGACAGGCTTTGGGGATCGAGGATCCGAAGGGAATCCTGGGCCTTTGCAGGGGCCACCAGCATGAAAGCCAGAGCCGGAAGGACCAGGGTACGGGGACGAAACATGGGCTAACTCCTGGGGCAATGCGAATCGGGCTGCAACTGGCCCTTGAAAAAAAAGTTCAGAGATTCAGGCTTGGAGTGGGTCTGGCTGGGGCTTAAAGCGTGGAAGGTATTCGCTTGACGTCGCTTTACCGGTGGTTCTTTGCGACAGAGGGTTCACCGTCCCTTCCTTCTGTTGCTGATTAATCCGGCAAGGGGTGGCTGCGGTCGGGGCCTGTCCTGACTAAAATGAGTTTGACGCTGCTGACCGTGGTGCCTTGGGGAAGGGGCAAATACGCGCTCCGCTTTTGAGTGCTCAAGTGAATTCGTGGCCCAACAAGCGGGTCGGACCCATTCACACCGTAGTGAAAGTGGATGGAATCCTGGCCACCATTCTGAAACTGGAGGCAGAGCTTCCCCTCAAGGGTGACGACCCGTGCTTGCACCAAGACATGGTCATTCGGACGAGCCAATACCTGAGACCAATCGATCTGGACCACCTGGGCGAGGAGGGCCGAGGAGGCAAAGGCCGCAAAAAGAAGAAGGGTCAGATTGCTACGGAAACGCATGGGAAAGCTCCTAATCATCTGGATCATGGCGCACAGGTAACGGGGTTGACGCGAATGGAGACCGTGGCGGTCTTGGCGGTATCCGCCTGGCTTTGCACGGTGATGGTGTAGGTGCCCGCCACTTGGGGTGCGGTCCAGGTGATGTTCAGGCC
>JAYVXV010000070.1:0-2377 GCA_043784905.1 Holophagaceae bacterium
TCCGGTCCCAAGATTGAGACCCATCCGGTTCACCCCGCCTTCAACCAAAAATTGATCCGATACGTTAAGGGCGGAATGGATTCCTACGGCATTCTGGTCTATCGCTTGGTCTCCACCGACGCAGCCGTGAATACGAACTCCTAACATAGCTGGGCGCGCATCCGAGTTGCCGACAGCCACCTGAACCTTGGTCTACTTTTGGAAACATTCTGCGGCTGGAAACGACCCAGCGGAACCCACGGGCTCAGCATAAAGCAGAGGGACGAGCGAAGACGAAGAGCGCTTTCCACCCGGTTCTAGTTCACGGTGATGGTTCCCTTCATATTGTTCCCGGCGCAATGGCTGGTGCAGAAAAAGGGGTAGGTGCCTTTTGTGTTGAAGGTATGGGTCATGGTGTTACCCAAGGGTTTTAATCCCCCACTAGTGAAAGCACTGTCTTGGGTACAGCCGGAGCCCGAATCCACCGAGTGATTACCCGCCTGCCAGACCCAGGTGACCGTGGTTCCCGCAGCGACCGTCAGACTGGTCGGGGTGAAGGCGAGGATTGGAGTGTTGGGGTCACCATAGCCGCCTCCGCCGGTCTGGCCACCCACGTAGATGGTGTTGGGGGGCGGGGTAAGCGTGCCGCCGCCTGCGGGCGTGGAACCGCCCCCCCCGCCACCTCCACAAGAGAGGAGCAGCCCGGCGAACCCGACTCGGGCCAGCAGGCGGAGAGAGGGAACGAGCATTGGGAGTGAAGAATAGGTGCGCAACATGGCCACTCCTGGCAGGGGGATTCCTCACAAAGATGGCCCGTCGTGGGAAACAGGGAAGGTCCGGTCTCAAAATCGAGACCCATCCGGTTCATCCCGCCTTCATCCAAACCTTGACCCGGTACGTTAAGCGCGGAATGGTTTGAAAGGGATTCTTCTCTACGGCATCGAGACATCTATGGCGCAATGGGACTTAGTCATTCAGTTGGACCGGCAGCGGGAGGAAACCCTTTATCTCCAAATTGCTTCAGCCATTCAAGATGGCATCCGCAAGGGGCGACTGCGCTCCGGTGATGCCCTGCCGGGCACCCGTGCGCTGGCGGAATTATTGGATGTGAACCGAAATACTGCCCTTACCGCGTACCGGGAATTGGCTGCGGAAGGATGGGTCGTGAGCGAGCCTGATCGGGGTACTTTCGTGGCCCCCAATCCACCCCTGGATATGGAGCATGGTTCCACCATCGCCGCCGAGGATTCAGGCTCATGGACCAGTCCCACGCCCATGACCGAGCCTTTTTTCCAGCCTCCGGCCATTGATCGCGATGGGTTCCAATTGCTGCCGGATTTGGCTGATGTTCGGCTGGCTCCGACCGGGAGCATCCATCGTGCCTATGGTCGCGTTCTGCGGTTGCAGCAACAGCGCGCACTACAGCCAAGCTGGGATCCCCGCGGCCACCTGCAATTGCGAACGTCGCTTTGCCAGTTGCTGCGGGATTTGCGGGACATCAGCTTAGAGCCGGGCAATCTCGTGCTGACACGGGGCTTGATGGGTACGCTGCACTTAGCTTCAAAGGGCCTTTTTACTTCTGGCGATGCGGTGGTGGTGGAAAGTCCCGGAGCCTTTCGCCTGGTGGAGTCCTTTCGTGCAGCGGGCGCACGCCTGATGTCCGTTCCTGTTCATTCGGGCGGCATGGATCTGGATGCGCTTGAAGACTTGCTTCAGCGCGAATCGGTGCGCCTCATCTGTGTCAGCGCCAGCCCCCAGTATCCCACTCACGCGGTGATGGATTTGGAGCATCGGCGGCGCCTGCTGACCCTCGCGAAGGTCCACGGAGCACGGATTCTAGAGTTGGATTTGAGCCTCGGGTTCCATCGAGAGAATGCGCCTGCCCCGGCGCTTGCCAGCGAGGATAGCGAAGGCTTGGTTTTCTACGCGGCGACCCTTGACCAGATTCTAGCGCCAGGATTGCAGGTGGGTTTCATCGCGGGCTCAAGCCCGGAAATCAAGACCATGGCGAAATATCGCCAACTCATTGACTGGCCCGGAAATCAGCTTCACGAAGCCGCCCTGGAAGAACTGTTTCGAGATGGCGAAATCCAACGGCATCTGCGGCGCATTCGCCGCATCACCGACGAACGTCGCGACTCCATGGTGGACCGCCTGCTCATGCATCTGCATCCCTTCGTCAGTGTGGAAGATCCCCACGAAGGCCTTTCGCTTTGGGTGAAGGTTCGCGAACCTGAACGGTTGGATGCCTGGGCAGACCGCTGCGCCACCAAAGGCGTGGTCTTCTACACGGGCCAGCTCTACGAATTTCATCACCACCAACTTCCCTTCGTCTGTATGGGCTTCGCCGCCCACGATGTGGAAGAGCAGAACCAAGCCTGCGAACGCATGGCCCAAG
>JAYVXV010000071.1:0-2374 GCA_043784905.1 Holophagaceae bacterium
CTCCTTACGGCGCTGCGGGAAGGCGACTATTCTTTTCGCGCCAAAGAGAATATTGAACGTGACGCCTTGGGAGACGTGTACCGCGAGCTAAATACGCTATCGGAACTACTCCAGCAACAGCGCATCGGGACCATGGAAGCCACGGCCCTGCTGCGTTCGGTGATGGAAGAAATTGATGTGGCGATATTTGCCTTTGATGGTGGTGGTCACCTGCGGCTCATCAATCGCGCCGGAGAACAACTGGTGGCGCGGCCTCAAGCCCGTGCATTGGGCGCTTCGGCAGAGAAACTGGGCTTGGCGGACGCGCTGCAGGGCCCACCCATGAGACTTTTGGATTTGGCTTTCCCTGGCCGTGCGGGGCGCTTTGAGCTGCGTCGAAACGCATTCCGCCAAGGCGGCAGGCCCCATCAATTGCTGGTGCTTTCGGACCTCACGCGGCCCTTGCGGGAAGAAGAGCGCCAGGCCTGGCAGCGTCTCATTCGCGTCCTGAGCCACGAGATCAACAACTCCCTGGCGCCCATCCATTCCATTGCCGGGAGTCTCGGTACGATGCTTCACCGAGACCCACCCCCCGAAGATCTTCAGGCAGATCTACATCGCGGCCTCGATATCATCGCCACTCGCAGCGAGGGTCTGAAGCGCTTTTTGGAGGCCTACGCAAAACTGGCCAAGCTGCCGGTGCCGAGCCCTCAAAACGTGGATGTGGCGATCTGGATTCATCGCGTGGCAAAACTGGAGACCCGCCTCAATGTTGCGGTGGAAGAGGGACCGGCACTCAACATCCAGGCCGATGGAGATCAACTGGACCAATTGCTCATCAACCTCGTGAGAAATGCTGCGGACGCTGCTCTGGATACATCCGGCGGCGTGTCCATTCGATGGGCATTGGCACCGCAGTATCTCGAAATTCGCGTGGAGGACGAAGGCCTGGGCCTGCCGATTTCCAGCAATCTCTTCGTTCCCTTTTTCACCACCAAGCCCACCGGCAGCGGCATTGGTCTGGTGCTCAGCCGTCAAATCTCCGAGGCTCATGGCGGCAGCCTTGTGATGGAAAACCGGACCGAGGGCGGAGCAAGGGCCATTCTGCGATTGCCCATCCAGGGCTGAGTCGAAGTGCTCGAAAAAAAATAAAGCGATTACGCGGAGGGTAGCCGAGAAGGATCGGAGGGTAGCGGAGGAAAAGCATCGGGTATTAAAACTTGTCTTTCTCTGCTTCCACATTTCACCCCAACGCAAAGACTCCGCTACCCTATGCCCATGCCCCCCACCGCGATCGCATCACCCCTGGAACCGCTGCTCATCGAATGCCGCAAAGTCATCGTCGGCCAACCCGTTCTATTGAATCGGCTGCTAGTGGCTCTGCTTTGCCGGGGTCATGTGCTGATTGAAGGTCTGCCGGGGCTCGCCAAGACCCGCACCATTAAAACGCTCGCATCCGCAAGCCGCATGGTTTTTCGCAGGATTCAATTCACGCCGGACTTGCTGCCGAGCGATGTGGTCGGCACGCTGATTTTCGATCCTAAACAGCTCACCTTCACGCCGAAAAAAGGCCCTATCTTTGCGAATCTGCTGTTGGCCGATGAGATCAACCGGGCCCCTTCAAAAGTGCAAAGCGCGCTGCTCGAAGCCATGGAAGAACGGCAGGTGACACTGGGTGATGAGAGTTTTAAATTGCCGGATCCTTTTCTGGTCTTGGCCACACAGAATCCCCTTGAACAGGAGGGCACTTTCCCGTTGCCGGAAGCGCAAATGGACCGATTCCTGTTCAAATTGAGGGTGGATTATCCCGGTCCCGCCGAAGAAGTCGAAGTACTGCGTCGCGCCGATGGCAACGAGGAAATCGTGAGGCCCATCGCCGATGCCGCGACCTTGCTGGCCCTGGGGCAGCAGGCCAGCCGCGTGCGCCTGGACGACGCCATTCGCGGCTACATCGTCAAGCTCGTGCAAGCCACGCGCCCCGGCCACGGCAAGGATTGGAAAGGCCGGGAGCATATCCGCTGCGGCGCAAGCCCTCGCGCATCCCTGGCCCTTCAGAGTGCGTCCAAAGCCTTGGCCTACCTCGCCGGCCGGGACCATGTGCTGCCCGAGGACGTGGTGAGTTTGGCGCCGGATGTGCTGCGTCATCGCCTGCTGCTGACCTATGAAAGCGAAGCCGATGGAATGACCACCGATCAAGTCATCGTTCAACTGCTTCAGGCCGTGCCGAGGCCGTGACCGATCCCCACGAAAAGAAGCTGGTCACAGAAAACAAAGAACCTCGCCGAAGACTAAGGAATCGGAGGTTCAGTGCCGCGCCCTGCAGAGGCCTATGGATATGGGCGAAAGTCGGCCCGGCTGTTTCTGCGGACTTCCCCTTTTTCCTGTTCGCTCTATC
>JAYVXV010000072.1:0-2374 GCA_043784905.1 Holophagaceae bacterium
GCGAATGATGTTGCACGCTAGAGATACCGCCATCGGCTTCTACGAAAAACTAGGCTACGAGCGCGTGGGCGAACCCTTCAAGGAAGTCGGCATCTGGCATCAGGAGATGGAGAAGACCCTGGGTTGAGCGGCATTTGATACTACTTCGCATTGAAAGGAATATAACCGGCAAGATGGTGTGTCTATTCTTTTGAACGCGAGTCGGTATGAAGAGCCATCCTTCTGCGCTCAGTGGCGAGCAAGACCGCTAGCATTCCCATGGAGGGCCAAATGAGCTGCCAGGGACTTACCAGCAGAAAGGCCCGGCCCGCCGCTAACATCGAGCCCCAAGAAGCCTGTTCTGGAGGCAAACCAAGGCCTAGAAAACTGAGGCCGCCTTCCACCAGAATCACCGCGCCTATACCCACCGCAGCTTGGGCTGACAGCAGGGGCCAAAGCCGCGGGCCAAGATGGCGCATCCAGATATGGCGGTGGCCCGCACCCATCAGTCTGGCTTGTTGCAGGCTGCTATCCAAGCGCAGCGAATCGAGTTGGGCCAGGGCCAATCGCGTGTAGGGAATCCATCCACCGATGGCGAGGGCCAGAATCAGCGGCCCGTAGCCCGGCCTTAGGAAAGCCAGTAGCAGCAAGCAAAGTAACAAGGATGGGATGGAAGCGATGATATCTGCCAACGCCAGCAACGCTCGCCGAATCACTGGAATCGAATGGGCGCCGAAAGCCATCGCCATGCCCCCGATGAGATGGATCGCGGTCATCCCCAGGCCCAAGCTCAAAGCTCGCGCACCCCCCAACCACCAGCGGAGAAAAAGATCCCGACCCAATTCATCGGTCCCGAAAAAATGGTGCGCTCCGGGTCCGTGGAGGCGGTTAAAAAGGTCCACGACGCCATCGCCACCAAAGGCAAAACCCAACAGGATAAAAATTCCGGCGATCCAGTGGAAAATTTTCACCGCAACCTCGGATCAAGCAGCTCATGGGCCCATTCCACGAGTAACTGCACCGCAACGTAGAGCGCGGCACCCAGCATCACGGTGCCTTGAAGCAGCGGTAGATCGCGGGTGGAAATGGCACCCACCATCTGTTGTCCCAGGCCCGGCAATCCGAAGATTGTTTCGGTCAGCACCGCTCCGCCTAATAGGCCTCCCAGTTGCAGTCCGAGGACCGTCAGCCAGGGCCCGGCGACGGCGGGCAACAGCCATTTTCTCCATTTCAAAAAAGGAGGGATTCCTGCGGCTTCCCACACGCGCAGTCCGAGGCCATGTTGCAACGCTTCCAATTGCGTCGAGAGGATTCGGGCCTGGTGCCCCGCCAGCGGAATCGCAAGTGCCAGACAAGGCAGAATCCAAGTGGCCCATCCTCGAAGGCCTGGCTGAATACCCACCACCGGAATCCAGGACACATTCTGCGCCACGGCCCACAGCAGCAATGGACCACTCACATAGACTGGAGACGCGACTGCCGCAGATCTAACCCAGGCGGACACCCTGGAATCGGGCCGTGCCCATGCCCACGCCAGAAGGATCGAAAGTAAAATACTCATCAGCGCAAGACAAAGACTCACCGGGAGGCCCTGCCTCAGCAGATCCGCAACGGGACGATGAAAGCGTAGGCTTTCGCCAAACGACCCATGCATGAGTTCTCTCAGGCCTGCACCAAGGGCCCGATGGATCGGCAAGTCCAATCTCAGTAGGTGGCGCAAGGCCGCCACTTCGGATTCGCTGGCCCATTCTCCTGCGGCGATGCGTGCTGGATCTTCGGGCAGCCAGCGGGGCAGCCATTGCAGCAGCATCCATACGCCACCCAGAGTTGCCACCGCGCGTAGGGCTGCGACCAGGGCTCGGCGCATCAGCGCAGAGAATTCGGGAAAGCGCTCAACAAGGTGTCCAACATCCCATCCAAAAAGGCGTCCAACAGGGCGAAATTGGCCTCGGGCATGGGTAGAAGGTGCATCTCATCCAGCCTGAACCAGCCCCAGGCCAGATCCGTTTTGAGCTCGCCACCGCCTTCACAGATGAAAGGATGAAGCCGCACGATCCGATCTGCGTAGGAATGCTCCAGGGGTGCGAGCGCCAACACTGCGGTGGGCTCCCAACCCAGTTCCTCCATCAGTTCGCGGCGAAGGGCAGCGTCAATCGGTTCACCTGGCCCCACTTTCCCACCGGGAAATTCCCATCGCCCGGGAAGCACCGCATTGCCCAAGGAACGGCGCTGGAGAAACCACCTTCCGTCGCGTCGCGCCAAGGCCAGCACCACATTGAGGGCTTCGCTCACGACCTTCACGAGAGGCCTTGTTCGCCTGCGGCGTGTTGGGCCAACAAGGCCGCGTACCTCCGGCGAAGGGTTTCCACCCATACCAGTTTCAATTTCCCATAAG
>JAYVXV010000073.1:0-2355 GCA_043784905.1 Holophagaceae bacterium
GATATTTCCAATAGTGTGGTCGTCGCGACCGACGCAGGCGCCGCGAAATTCGCCGGGCACTTCGCCAAACGCCTGGGCTTGCCCCTTGCCATCATTGACAAACGTCGCTCTGACGACAGCGAAAAAGCTCAGAGCGTGGCACTGATTGGTGATGTGACGAACAAAGACGCCATCATCTATGACGATGAAATCGCCACGGGAGGGTCCATTTCCGAAGCGTCCAAAATGCTGCGTCAATTCGGCGCGCAAAAGGTCAGCGTAGGTGTCACCCACGCTGTTTTTAGCGGTCCTGCTATCGAGCGACTCAACGAAGCTGAATTGGACGAACTTGTAGTGACAGACACCATTCCCAGTCCTGCCGCCAAAGCCGCCGCGCTCAAAAACCTAAAAGTCCTATCTACGGCCGCCATGTTTGGTGACGCCATCTTGCGCATCCATGGTGGGCGCAGCATCAGCGAGATGATGGACTAATGAAAGCCATCCTTCAGCGCCTACTCACCTATCGTGGTTTGCCGGATCTTGGCCTTGGATCTCGCGGCCAGGCTCGGGCCACACTCATCTTCACGCGGCCCTTCTTGGTGATGCACTACGCCTCTGAGCTTTACACCGCCCGCGTAGCACTGGGCTTGGCGCTGGATCTTGGATGGGAATTCAAATTGCGCCACGGTGCGACCGTCACCGAACTCATTGATGGGTTCGCACCTCAATCGCAGATTCCTGCGGAATGGATGCTGTCTTTTTTGGTGGAAGAAAAGCTGCTCCGCCAAGAGCGTGATCGCTATTTCCTTGATGGCGAACCCAACCTGGACCTATCAGAAATCCGCGCCTTCGCCGCAGCTGAGGCCCCAGGCCATGAAGCGAATTTTGATCTGTTAGACGCCGTGCGCCGCCAGATAAAACCTTTCTTCACGGATGGAAAATCCGGCGAATCCCTGCTCTTCGACCTGGCCGTCTTCCCGATTTGGCTCGCGTTCTTCCGCAACGAAAACCTAGTCTATCTTCCCAACAATCTGCTCACCATCATCGCGCTCGAAGAAGCTCTGAAGCCCGGATCGCGCATCCTCGAACTGGGGGGTGGCGCGGGCTCTTTCTCGCAGCTCCTGGCCCAGAACGCCGCTGAATTTGGCTACCTATCGCAGATCGAAAGCTACCGCTTCACCGATATCGCGCCCTCTTTTCTCCGAAAGGCGCAGCGCGAACTGAGAGAGAAAGCGCCGGGTCTTCCTCTCTCTTTCAGCCATCTGGACATCAACCGTCCTTTTGAAGCGCAAGGGTTGGAGGAGGGCGCCTTCGACGTCATTGTGGGTGTCAATGTGGCCCATGTGGCCGTGGACCTTCAGGAGACACTCGAAGGTCTGCGGGGCCTGCTGGCGGAAGGCGGTCGGCTCGTGTTGGGCGAATGCATCAAGTCGAATTTGGACCAGCCCATTTACATGGAGTTTTTCTTCAAGTTCTTAAAGAGCTTCACCGACGTGCATTTGGATCCGGTGCTGCGCCCGGCTCATGGATTTCTCACCCCTGAGATTTGGGAGAAAGCCTTGTTGGCGGCTGGCTTCAGATCCGTGCGTCGAATACCTGATACTCGAAAAATGATGAGCCAATTTCCGAGTTTTTATCTGGGGGCCCTGGCGGCCGAACGGTAAGACGCCGCCATCTCGATCGTTCAAATTACTTTGAGGTAACGGCGAATGGCCGACAACCTGCGAAAACTCCTGATCCAGCGTGCAGCGCGGCTTCAGGGACGACCGGCCTTCACAACGAGTGCGTGGGGAACGCTCACTTACGCCCAGTTCCGCAACCGGACGGAAGGGGTGAGTTTGGGGCTCCTCGCTCAAACCATTCCGACTGGCAGCGCCATTTTTTCCGCCACCGGAGGCCCGTGGGATTGGGCTTCAGAAGTGGCCGCAGCCTGTTGTGGCCTAAGCTGGAACCCCAGCGGCATTGCGGTGGGAGCAGACATTCTGGGCGGCCCCCAATTCAATGACGAACGCGGCCGTGGGCCCTACCACGAGCGCGAAGATGAGGTGACCGAAGACACCCTTTTTTGGGGTGACCTCACCCACGCGGACGTGATGCTGCGCCTTCAACGCATGAATCGAGTGCTCGGCTGGGACCACGACTCGGAAATTCATTTGCCTCTGACAAACCTCGCCACACCAGAAGTCCGCGCCGCCCTGTGGTGCGCGCTTTACGGCGGCGGCCACGCGATGATTGAGGTTGAGCAGGCGGAATCGAAAGGTTTCCTGAGCCGCCTTCGCCCAATGCCACCGGCTTGGAACCCAACATCTTTTCGGGCTTTCTGGGACTAGCTGTGATTTTGATACCAAGTGGCCTTCAAAAATAGTGGACCGCCAA
>JAYVXV010000074.1:0-2352 GCA_043784905.1 Holophagaceae bacterium
AACCCGCGCCCGAAAAGTAGCGGTCCCCTTCGAGGCCACGCGCCGGGAAGGCCCGAACACTGTCCACGTCACGCATGGGATCCCTCGATTGGTCCGTCAAATGGATGGAAAGAACGCTGCCCATTGGATGCCCCCCATCCAGCCTGAAACAGAGCGAATTCGGAAACAAGGCGCTTGGTAAGCCGCTTGCCGCTTCGTCAACTCATTCCCCAACCTTTGGCACCATCCGCTCACCGATGAAATCCTGCCGCTGGCCGAAGGATAAGGAAACCTTGGGCCTAGCCCCGCTAAAGTAGAACGTCCATCCCAGGAGATACCCATGCGCGAATCCGAATCTATGTTTGGTTCTAGCGACAAGTCATCCCAAAAAGTTCAGGCACCAAGCCTGGTAGATCAGTTCGTCGGCGTTTTTACCGAACCTACGGAGCTGTTCAAGAAGCTGCGCGAAGCGCCCGTGTGGATCCCGGCCCTAACGCTCGCCATCATCGTGAGTCTTGCGGCCATGCTGCTTTGGGCCGCAAAGGTGGACATGGCGGAGCAGGTGCATCGCCAGATGGAGATGATGAAGACCGTCTTCCACATGAACATCCCAGACTCGGCCATGGACGATGCCATCGCCCGGCAGGACGGAAAACATCCGTGGATCTCGGCCGTTCTCGGTCCCTTGTTGGGAACCCCGATCATCTACGCGATTGTGGCGCTCATCGTGTGGGGCTTCGCCTATGTGGGCAGGCAGGATTCCGAGGATGCGCCGAGCTTCAAGCAGGTCTTGTCCGTCACTTCCGTCCACTATCTGGTGACGCTGCCCGCGATGCTGTTGGCTGGGGCCATGTCGCTCATCCAACCCGTAGGAGGTCGTGGCATTCAGGAAATGATGCCGACGGTGCTGTCCTTTTTCGTCAAGTCAGAAAGCGGCCTGGTGCGTGGCCTCTACGGCCTCGTGGACCCGCTTTGGATCTTCTCCTTTGTGGTGCTCGCGATTGGAATGAAACACACGCTGCGGGCCAAGACCTGGGCCATCGGCGCCTGTCTGGCCTTTTTTGGATTTTTCGGGGTGGTGTTCCGAATCCTGGGAGGGTTTCTTCAGTGACCCGCAATACGAAACTGCTCCTCGGCATCGGACTCTCCATCGTTCTGCTTTTGACCCTGGGCGTGGCCTTTGGCGGGAACAAAGATGAATCCGACGCCTACGCGTGGGACAAGATTTCTAAGGGCGACATCCGGGAAACCATTCAAGCCTCGGGCGACGTGCAGGCCAAGACCCGCGTAAATGTTGGCACTAATGTGGCGGGTGAAATCAAAGCCATCCATGTGGTAGACGGCCAGGATGTCAAAGCCGGCGATTTGTTGGTCACCATTGACCAAGTCCGCCTTCAGCAAGAAACGGCGCGTGCTGTAGCGGGTTTGGACGGCGCCAAGAAAGATGCAGAACGCATGAAGGCGGGAATGGATCGGGCCGGTCAGACTTTCGTCCGGCAGGAATCTCTTTTCAAACAGGGGCTCATCAGCGATGAGGATTTTCGCCAAGCGAAACTCGCAAAACAGAGCGCCGATCTCACCTTTCAAAGCGCACAATCCAATATCGCGCAAAGTGAAGCGAACCTGGGCTCCATGCGCGATAACTTGAACAAAACCACGTTGCGCGCACCCATTGATGGCCGCGTCACGAGCCTGAAAGCCGAAAAAGGTGAGATGGCCATCCCAGGCATGAGCAACCTGCCAGGTGCAACCCTCATGATCATTTCTGATATGCACGACCTGATGGCAGAAGTGAAAGTCAATGAAAGCGAAGTGGTGCGCGTGAAGGCCGGACAGGTGGCCCAAGTCACCGTAGAGTCCCTGCCGGGGCGCGTGTTCCAAGGCAAGGTCGCCGAGGTCGCCACCGGTAGCGAAGGCTCCGGCGCCGACGCCAATATGTACAAGGTGAAGGTCTCTGTGGATATGAATGCCAAGGACGTCAAGCAACTGCGTCCGGGCATGAGCGCAAGAGCCGTCATCCTCGCCTCCGAAGCCAAGCATGTTTTACGTGTTCCGCTGCAGGCGGTGTTGGAGCGCGATGGTTCCATGGAAGAAGCCCAGAAGCAGGGTCTATTGGCGCCGACCTCCCGTAATGTCGTGATGGTTGTAAAGGACGGAAAGGTGTCTGAAAAGCTCGTTCAGACAGGCATTGCCAATACTCAATTTTTCGAAGTGAAGGGTGGTCTCGACGAAGGCGAAAACGTGTTGACGGGCCCCATCCGCAAGCTCAAAGATTTGAAGGATCGCGCTTCGGTGAAATTGAAGATCAAGTCCGACACCGAGTTGGATGAGGCCTCGAAAAAACGCAAGGTCGGCCCGGAGAAAAAATAATGA
>JAYVXV010000075.1:0-2339 GCA_043784905.1 Holophagaceae bacterium
CCCTGATTCATCGGGCGTTTCCATCACAAGGCCGGAAACCCGCACCAGGCCCAACTCTCCCAGCCCCGAAAGACCCGCCGCGATATTTGCGCGGCGATCGCCGAGATTGGAACCAAGGGCGATGACCGCGTTCATCTGAAACCACAGATGAACACAGATGAACACAGATGAAGGGCGTTGGTCCCCCTATCGCGTCCCCGGAATTTCATTTTTTATTCCTGTGGCCCTTGGGCTTCACAACACCTTGTAAATCACCCAAGGGGTCTGGCCCGGGAAGATGATCGTGTGCGTCCGCACACCAGAATTCCCCCTCAGGGACAATTTCAGAAAAGTCCTTTGAATCATTCTGAAAAAATTCACACAGCTCTTGCAAACGATGTTCGAGCATGGTTTTGAGCGCGCCCATGGCCGTGACTCGATGCATGGTGCCAGGGGCGTCGTAGATGTAGCTCACCGTTTCTCGATAGCTATCAAGATAAGGCAGCCAGGCTTTTTGTGAGCGATCTATGGCTTTTCGTTGATTAATGGGGAGGCCATTATGGAGCTTCTTGTAAATTCGGGCGATCTCGGATGCGTATCCTTTGACCGCAACATCATACGCATCCACCATGCCCTGGGTTGTTGCCCCTTCGGGTGCATTGAGCGCGATTTTGAGGTTTTCCTCAATCCTCGCCGCATGCTGAGTCTGAGCGGATAGAGACGTGGCCGATCCCACCCATATCGCCATCAGAATTGATGCCGCAAAACGTCTCATCGTTTCTTCCCGTGCTCCGCCACCACCACCGTGCGAATGCCGCCGCGGATGAGGAAATCCCCTTCGATTCGCATCCACTGGGGCTGGGTGGCCGCTACGAGATCATCCAAAATCTGATTGGTGACGGCTTCGTGAAAGGCGCCTCGATCCCGGAAGGACCAGAGGTAGAGCTTCAGCGATTTCGATTCCACGCAGAGCTGGTCGGGCTGATAGCGGATGGTGATGTGGGCAAAGTCCGGCTGGCCGGTCATGGGACACAGGCAAGTGAATTCTTCGGTGCTGAACACCACCTCGAATGGCCGCCCCGGACGCGGACTCTGGAAGGTGTCGAGCCGTGTCGAGGGCTGGGTGACGTTCCGTTTGGGCAGCTTTTCTAAAGTGGGTTGCATTGCGTTTTTTTTCGTGGCCACAGCAAACTCCCGTTTCTCGATTGTAGGCTGGTTGGATGTGGACTCTTTTACCCTTAGGCAATCCCGGCGCTGAATACGCTAATACGCGGCACAACATGGGTCGGCTCATGCTTCAGCGTTGGATGGCGGGTCGAAACCTGAAACCGCCTGTGAAGAAGAAATTCACCAAGGGAACTTTGTACGGATTAACGGATCGGCTTCAGGCGCTGGTGCCTTCCACCTACATGAATCTGAGTGGCGAGGTTTGCGCCGAAGCCGACGCGGCGGGCATCTACGCCCGCAAACTGGTGATGCTCTACGACGACAAGGATTTGCCCTTGGGCTACGGCCGTTTTCGCCTGGACGGCAGCGACGGCGGACATAACGGGTTGAAGTCCGTCTTCCAACATCTCGGAACGCAATCCGTGGCGCGGCTTCGACTCGGCATCGGACCCTTCGAGCGCCCCCTCCACGATTTCGTGTTGGGCGAATGGAGCGAGCCCGAATGGAAAAGCATCGAGGCCATGGACAAACCTTTCGCCCGCTTTCTGGATCTCCTGAGTGGCAGCGAAGATTTGAACACCTTGGCGAATCAGGTGAATGGGGATGTTTTTTGGAAAATCAGCCCTGGGTCCTGAGTCCTGGGTCCTGAGCTTTTTTGAGGCGCCTTCGGCGCATGAATGTTTAGTGCGGCCCTTGGCCGCCTCCGCATTGAACCTCAGGACCCAAGACCCAGGACTCATCCCGCTTCTTCCCTTGAAAAACATGCCATCCAATGAGAGACTTGGAGTTCGCGTCCCCGCAACGGGAAGCTCCTTGCTCCGGGCCTTGAACCGGGGCTTCACATCCACAAGGAGGAACGATGCGTCTATACGAGACCATCTTTATCGCCTCCCCTACGTTGACCGAAGAACAGGTTGACGAACTGGTCAAACAGTACGAGGGGATCATTGCCGAGCAGGGTGGCGAACTGCTCAAAACCGACAAGTGGGGCCGCAAAAAGCTGGCCTACGAAGTCCAGAAATTCTCGGAAGGCTACTACACGCTGTTCGAGATGAATGCAGGCACCAAGCTCATCGCCGAGCTGGAGCGCCGCTTCCGTAACAACGACGCGGTCATCAAGTTCATGAGCGTACGCCTGGATGAGGACGCCAAATCGGCGGCCCGTCGCAAGGCCCGCTTCGAGCGCGAAGGCA
>JAYVXV010000076.1:0-2337 GCA_043784905.1 Holophagaceae bacterium
TCCATCAAGAAAAAAGACGACATCCACAAGATGGCCGAAGCCAACAAAGCCTTCGCCCACTTCCGCTGGTAGAGCGGCCTCAAACGTTGCGGGGCCGCCATTCAGGCGGCCCCGCGGCTTGAAGGCCCAATTTTTGGCCCACTGAATTTTCAATTTTGTTCCTTGATTTTCATCTCCTAAGGAGACTCCCGTGGCTCGCCACACGCCCCTTGAGCGCTACCGCAACATCGGCATCATGGCTCACATTGACGCCGGCAAAACGACCACGACGGAGCGCATTCTTTTTTACACCGGTAAGATCCACAAAATCGGCGAAGTGCACGATGGCGCCGCCACCACCGATTGGATGGTTCAGGAGCAAGAGCGCGGTATCACCATCACCTCCGCCGCCATCACCGCCAGCTGGACCCCCTTGACGGGCAAAGACACCGGCGTCGAACACCGTATCAACATTATTGACACCCCCGGCCACGTGGATTTCACCGCCGAGGTAGAGCGCAGCCTCCGTGTGCTGGATGGCGCTTGCGCCGTGTTCTGCGCGGTGGGGGGCGTGGAGCCTCAGTCAGAGACTGTGTGGCGTCAGGCCGACAAGTACCATGTGCCTCGCATGGCTTTTGTGAACAAGATGGATCGCCCTGGCGCTGATTTCTTCCGTGTCGTGGAGATGATGAAGATACGCCTGAAGGCTCGTCCTATGCCGATCCAGATCCCCATTGGCGCCGAGGAACACTTCAAAGGTGTCGTTGACCTCGTCACGATGAGGGGCCTTACCTTCGACGAAGGCGACAAGGGCTACAAAGTCATCGAAGGTGAAATCCCCGCCGACCTTCTTGAGACCGCCACCGAGTGGCGTGAAAAAATGGTCGAGATGGTGGCCGAGGCCGACGAAACCCTCATGGAGAAATACCTGGGTGGTGAAGACCTGACGGAAGTGGAACTGCGCAAGGGCATCCGCAAGGGTTGCATCGCGATCCTTTTCACGCCGATGGTGTGTGGCAGCGCTTTCAAGAATAAAGGCGTGCAGCCCATGCTCGACGCCGTTGTGAACTACATGCCCAGCCCGCTGGATATTCCAGCCATCAAGGGCTTGGATATGGACGGGAATCCCATCGAGCGCCATGCCGATGACAAAGAGCCTTTCAGTGCTTTGATCTTCAAGATTATGGCCGACCCCTTTGTGGGAAGCCTGGCCTTCCTCCGCGTCTATTCCGGCGTTCTGGAGGCGGGTTCTAGCGTCTACAATTCCAACAAAGATCGTCGTGAGCGCATCGGCCGTTTGCTGCAGATGCACGCCAACAAACGTGAAGACATCACCGAAGTCCGCACCGGCGACATTGGCGCCGCGGTAGGTTTGAAGGACGTGTTCACGGGCCAGACCATCTGCGACGAGAACAAGCCCGTGGTGCTTGAGAGCATGGATTTCCCGGCTCCCGTGATCCAGGTGGCCATCGAACCCAAGACCAAGGTGGATCAGGAAAAGATGGGCGTCGCCCTGAGTCGTTTGGCCCAGGAAGACCCCACCTTCAAGGTGAAGACCGATCCCGAGACGAACCAGACCATCATCGCGGGCATGGGTGAACTCCACTTGGAGATCATCGTGGATCGCATGATGCGCGAATTCAAAGTCGAAGCCAACGTGGGCAAGCCCATGGTGGCCTACCGCGAGACTATCCGTCGTCGGGTGGAATCTGAAGGCAAGTTTGTTCGACAGTCAGGTGGTCGCGGACAGTACGGCCACGTCAAGCTCATCGTCGAACCCAACGAGCCCGGCAAGGGCTACGAGTTCATCAACGACACCAAGGGCGGCTCCGTGCCCAAGGAATACATCAAGCCGACGGATCAGGGCATCCAGGAAGCCATGGAATCCGGTGTGCTCGCGGGCTACCCGGTGGTGGATATCAAGGTCACCATCTACGACGGCAGCTACCATGACGTCGACTCCAATGAAATGGCCTTCAAGATCGCCGGCTCTATGGGTTTCAAGGCGGGCTGCGAAAAAGCCGGCCCTGTGATTCTCGAACCCATCATGGGCGTCGAGGTTGTGGTGCCCGAAGAGTACATGGGCGACGTCATCGGCAATCTGAACAGCCGCCGTGGTCGCATCGAAAACATGGAAGAGCGCGCCGGCTCCAAGGTTGTTTCGGCCAAGGTTCCGCTCGCGGAAATGTTCGCCTATTCCACCAGCCTACGCGGCATGACTCAAGGCCGTGGCAACTACACCATGCAGTTCTCGCATTACGACGAAGCTCCCAAGAACGTGGCGGAAGAAATCATCGCCAAGGTCAAGGGGTCTAAGTAGGGACGAGGCGTGAGGTATGAGGGTTGACCTCGTACCTC
>JAYVXV010000077.1:0-2333 GCA_043784905.1 Holophagaceae bacterium
GTCTTGTCGGCACGGGCGGCGGGGTTCACCACGTCATTGGCGCCGATGATCAGGGCCACATCCGCCTGGGGCATATCGCCGTTGATCTCATCCATTTCCATCAGGTCATCGTAGGGAATCTCGGCTTCGGCCAACAGCACGTTCATGTGGCCGGGCATCCGGCCTGCCACCGGATGAATCGCGAATTTAACGGTAACGCCACGCTTCTTCAACTGGTCGTACAGCTCGCGAACCTTGTGCTGGGCCTGGGCCACTGCCATGCCATAACCCGGCACGATGACGACGAGATTGGCCTGCTCCATGACCTGCGCCGCGCTTTCGATGGTGTCTGATTTATAGGATTTTTCTTCGCCCCCTTTGGCGGTTTGGGCGGTCTGGCCAAACGCTCCGAACAACACGTTCGTGAAAGATCGGTTCATGGCTTTGCACATGATGATCGAAAGGATCAGACCCGAGCTTCCGTCCAAGGCCCCGGCGGTGATAAGCAATTTATTGTTGAGCACGAAACCCATGGCGACCGCTGAAAGTCCCGCGTAGGAATTCAGGATCGAAATGACCGTGGGCATGTCCGCACCGCCAATGGGAATGATGAGCAGCACGCCGAAGGCCAGCGACAAAATAATGATGAGCACGAAGGCATAAGGCGCCCAGGGGGCCAGCGGATGCAGCACCAGCGCGACGCCCAGACCCAAGGCCAGCGCGAACAAACCAAGATTGGTAGCGTTCTGCATGGGATAGGTCACGGGTCGTTGGGGAATCCATTTCACTTCCTGCAGCTTGCCCGCCGCCAAGAGCGAACCCGTGAACGTCAGAAAGCCCAGCAGGATTTCCGCCACCAGGGCTAGAACGATGAATGAAGAAAGCGCCGCTTCATTTTTCTGACCGTAGTAGAGAAAGAATTTCCCAGCGCCGACAAGACCCGCAGCCAGTCCACCAAAGGCGTGAGACAGGGCAGTCCGCTGAGGCACCGCCGTGAGCGGCACCTGCGCCAGCGGATAACCCACGCCAGCGCCCACCGCGAAGGCCGCGAGGATCCACCAATAATGCGTACCCCCCGTGGTGATGACTCCCGCCAAGGTTCCCGCCACCGCCAGGAGCATCGCGGTTACGCCAGAAAACACGCCTTTGCGCGCGGTCTCGGGATCGCTCATCCACTTGAGCGACATGATGAAGAGCCCGGTGGAAACCAGGTAGAGCAGTTGGACGAGGTGTTCGGGCGTCATTTCGCGGCCCCCGCGGAACCTGTAGAGACCGTGGAGCCCGTCTCGCGTTTCTTGAACATCTTCAGCATTCGGTCCGTGATGAGAAATCCGCTGATGATGTTGGTGGTTGAGCAAAAGATCGCCACGAGTCCCAGGGCCGTTATATAAATCGGATAGTCCTTGCCCGCCGACACGATGATGGCGCCCACCACCGCGATGGCGGAAATGGCATTGGTCAGACTCATCAGGGGGGTGTGCAAGAGCCTGGACACCCGCTGCACGACCATGACCCCAATGAAGGTAGCCAACATGAAGACGAACAAAGCGCCCATCAAATCGAGCTGCCCATGCCCGCCAGAACTATGGCTAGGACTGGGCGTTGGCTGGATGGTGGTAGTGGTGTTTCCCAAATGGTTTATCACGTCATATCTCCTACAAGGCTTCTAGCGCTTTTTGGGTGGGACCGTGGACGACCTTGCCATCGTGAGTCACCACGCAGCCCTTCAAGATGTCGTCGTCCCAATCCAGATTGAATCGCTTCTCGTCCTTATTCCAAAAAGCCATCAGGAAATTCAGCAGGTTGCGCGAAAAGAGCATGCTCGCGTGGTATGGCACCGAGGACGGAATATTCAAAGGCGCGATGATCTTCACACCGCCGATCTCCACCCTGTCGCCCAACTTTGAGAGCGTGCAATTCCCACCTCCGTCCGCGCCGAGATCAACGATCACCGATCCGGGTTTCATGGATTTCACGATGCGCTCGTCAATGAGTTTGGGGGCCATTACGCCACCGATCAAGGCCGTGGTGATGACGACATCCATGGCCGCGCAGTGATCCGATAGCATCTTGGCTTGTCGAGCTTTGTCATCAGAGGTGAGTTCGGCGGCGTAACCGCCTCCTCCCTGGGCACTCTGCTGTAACTCGATGCCGATGTATTTTCCACCGACGGACTCAATTTGTTCTTTCACTTCGGGTCGCACATCGGTGGCACTCACGCTGGCGCCTAGTCGTTTGGCCGTCGCGATGGCTTGAAGGCCTGCAACGCCTGCGCCGATGACGAAAACCTTGGCCTGAAGTGTGGTGCCCGCTGCGGTCATGAACATCGGAAAGTACTTGGGCAACTCGATGGC
>JAYVXV010000078.1:0-7775 GCA_043784905.1 Holophagaceae bacterium
GATGCCCGCCGGGATAGCCCAGGACGGAAGTCCGGAGGATGGGGAGCCCTGTTGCGTGTTGGCCGCGTTACGAGATCGAGAGAGCCTTCGCGCCCTTGCCTGCATGGGCGATTGATCGGCGACTTGCTGCATCTGTTCGGCGGTGATCCCGTCGGGAATATCCGTTCCCGTGACAGGAAGGCCGCGAAGGCGCTGATAGTAGGCGGCCGAAGCGGCGGCTAAATCTTTTCGTTGATTTTGAATGCCCGCTTCCGCCCGCACGGCTTCTGGATCCGGCCCTGGATTGGCGGGCGGAACATAGGCGGCCTGCGATGGGTCCGCCGGGATCACCGTTCCATCCGGTGCGGTGTCCACACGAATGGCCGCGGGGTCGTCAGCGGTGGTGGGCACCAGCACGGGCTTCGCTTGCAGGTAGGCCAAGACTTCAGGCGGGACGATGGTTTCACCGGTGGCACCGTTCGCCTCGCCGAGGGCCTGCACTTGTTCCGGCGGCAGACTCCCCATCTTGCTGCCTTGATGGAGCGCAGTCATGGCTTTTGACAGCGTGGAGTAGTGAGCCACCACCCACGTTTTTGCGGTGCCATAGGCCGTTGTTAGCAGCGCTTTGAGCTTTATCGCTCCTGAGACCATTTTCGCGGCGATTCCAGCACCCGCGCCCATCGTGTAGATGGTGATTAGAATTGCCAAAACGATGACGATATAGACCCAATATTTCTTGACGAAATGGCCCACCTTTTCTTCGATCTTGTCATTGATTTTTTCTAGTTTTTCGTTCGCCTTGTCCAAGGGTTTCAGCAAGGCTTTCCCGCCGGGCAGAATCCGAATGGGCGCGGTCACGACCTTGTGAATCGCGTTGCGGACCTTCTTGAGGAATCGCCCAAGGCCCGCGATTTCACGGTGTGGCGTGACGACCTGCCACGGTTCAAAGCCCGGCGCCCAGTGCGGCATCCGGCGGGCCGGGGGCCTTGCGGCGGGCCGGGTCCAGACGATGTAGGAACTCATTTGCCACCCTGATTTTTTGCGGCCACCGCGAGAAGGACAATCAGCCCGCCAACGCCCGCCACCACAGGCCAAACCCAACCCGGCGTCGTTGAAGACGGGGAATCAGGCATGGAATCCGTCACGTCTACCGTTTTCCCCATGACGCCATCGGAGCCCCGGACGAGGCCTGTATTTGGGTCATAGGATCCGGGCGGGAACGAGAGCCCATCTCTACCCGCTGGGATAGACGTATAAGGCGCAATGCCGCCGCCGGTTTCAGCCGCCACCGCGTCTGCGTAGCGTGATGGCGGCATTCCAACGTCATCGGCCGAGGTACTGCCGCCCTGTCCGGCGCCAAGTACGCCCACGACTGAAGTCGCGAGGCCAACCGCACCGCCGAACGTCTTTCCCCAATTCACGGACCCCGTGACCTTCCCCGCCTTGTCCACGTTGTTGGGTAAGAACTTCCCAGGGATGCCCTTCGCGGCTACCCAAACCTTTTTCCAGCCGTCCTTCGTCAACAAGTTTTTCCATCCGCCTGCGGCCCTAGACGCTAGGTACCCGGCGCCGACAATGGCCACGCCCGCGATGACTTCGCGTTTGTGTTTCTTGACCCAATTGACCGCCTTTTTGATGCTGAGGCCTTGAAGTTGCGGGTTCATGGATTGCGCCATGCCCATGCGGCGAAGGGGTGTTCTCAGGCTGTAGACGCTCATTTTCGGGCCTTTCCAAGGACGGCCAACATCCCCACCAGTCCAAGAATTCCCACCAGCACAAACGCGCCGTTTGGGACTCCGGAAATAAGCGAATGCTCACTGAGCCAATTTGAGGGCGTCGGGTTCCGGTCAAAGGCCTGTTGCCCCAAGCGCATATTCATGCGGGATTCCGCTTCGGTATCGCGCCGATTCGCCGCCGCCTGGCGCCCCAGGTTTCGGAACCCTGTTTGATAGGTCTGCACCAACTTCGCCGCGTTCTGGAGGCCTTTGGCCGCTGACTCAAAAAACCCTTCCGGGCGCGTCAGTGAAGCCCCGGATGGAGCCTCCCCCGCAGGTGGTGGCACCTTGTCCAAGAGCGTGAAAATCCCCGTGGCGTCCACGTTAATCCTTTGAGTTTCCGCCGCCCTTAAACATCAGGAGCAGGAGCACCAAGCCGCCCGCGCCCGCTGCCAGGTACATATTTTTCACGCCGGGAATGATGCTGGATTGCTGGAACCAGGCCATCACGCCACCGCCTGAATCCGACCCGCCGGAACCCTCCTCTGTCGCGTCCGGAGACGGTAGGGGCTGCACTCGCACCATAGGCATGCGCATGGGAGCCGGGGCTGGCGCGCCCTGGGGCATTCCCATCGGTGTAGGGGTGGGCGTCGTGTTCACGGCCGGAGAGGGCGGAATTAGTAAAACGTCAGCAGGAGGAGGGTGATAGGGCGACGGCATCGGCGTCAACCTGACCGGCATAGGTGTCAAACCGCGCGGAGGCGCTTCGATCCTCTCCAGTCGGTCCATGGCACCGGGAGGCAGATTCCCGCCTGGCGCGGCAATCGGGATGTAAGCAAAAGAGCCATCAGCCATCCGAACTTGCCCGCTGGGCATTTGGTTAATTTCTCCGCCTGGCGTGTCTCGTAGCTCTTTGCGCGTTGGCGCGGTTCGCATGAAGAGGTCGAGCGGGTGAAAATCGCCGGGCGTCTCTTCAATCGGGTTGGGTATCTTAAAGCCCACGACCTTGGCAGCGGGCGGTGGGTTTCGATACTTCGCTTTGAAGTCTTCGATGTCCTTTTGCACCATCCCCAGGGGGCGCATTCCGCGCTTGAGGTAGGGATCTTGTTCTTCCTGAATGCTCAGGGCTTCGCGCTCTAGCCTGGCCAGGCTAAGGGCTGCCGCCTTCGCTTCTTGGGCCTTGCCCGCCAGCCATTTGGGCGCATTCCGCCAGGTGACTGCGTCATCAATGGACTGGATCCCCCCTTTAGGGTCCGCGGTCCAGTTGGCCAACATCACCGCCGCCGCGTAGCTGATATTTGCCGAGTCAAGTCCACCGCGGTGACCTGCCACATAATTGATGACCGAATCCACTGAACCCGTGTGCTGATACCAGCCGTTTCCGTGTTCCGGACTGTTGTTGATGTAGTTGATCCGCAGCCGAATCGGCATCTGTTTGCCGGATTCTGTGTGATTGATTCCAATGCGATAAGCCAGGTCTTCCGCCGTCGCAAGGGAAACGCCGATGTTCAGCGTTGTTCCCAGCCAATCCCTGAAGCGCACCATGTCGCTCGACCACGCGGTTTCCGTGTCGATCAGGTCATTTGCGTACGTATCGCCACGGTTCACAATTTCGTTGAAGCGTCCGTTGATGTACCAGTCCTTCACGCCTGGGATCTCTTGCAGGGTGGGCAGGGTAGTCAGCATGTCGAAAGCCGTGGCACTCGGGCTTTCGCCTAAGTCTGCCCAAACTCGGTTCCCCCACTGAAGGGGCTGGAACGGGTTCGGATACATACTCGGAACGTCACCATTATTGCGGTGCCAGTCGTTGGGGCGATCCACAAAGCGCACCACGGGCATGGGGCGCTGGTGGACGTGGTGCGGCCTCCAGCCCATCGGCCCATGGTGGCGCTTTTTGTGAATCGGCAACGGTGTGGGAGGGTGCCCGTCGTAATCAATCGGGCGCCGTTTGCGGTGGATGGGAAGCGGGGTCGGCCGGAAACCGCCCTCGTCTCCGGCGCCACTAAATGAACCGTCTGGGCTTCGATACCACCCAGGGATCAGGCCCACTCGACCCCTCGGAACCGCTCGTGCGGACCCACTCATCACGGTTGGACTAAACCTGTCGACTTCCCAGGGGTTCAAGGAATCAAAGGGAAGCGGAACAGGCCCATTCACGTGGTCAACTTGTACAGTGCTACCCATCCGGCGGCTGCGAAGGCCAAG
Organism: Holophagaceae bacterium; assembly: GCA_043784905.1. Classification (GTDB taxonomy): domain Bacteria; phylum Acidobacteriota; class Holophagae; order Holophagales; family Holophagaceae; genus JANXPB01. Next base: position 3,900 of record JAYVXV010000078.1, read on the forward strand.
CCCTCGTTGCCCGGTGGGATCGAACAGGATGGGAAGGCCTTCGCCACTCGTGTGGCGTCCGCGGTTGGGTACGGGATCACGCAGAAACGGATCACCTTCGCCTGCGAAACCTTCCAAGAACACGTAATCGCTCATGGAAACACCTCGAAATCTTTTTGCTCAACGCGGTACGGGTATTCCCAGCCGGGCGGCATTCGTTCCGTTCCATCGAACGGAATCCAGCGGCCATTCAACTGCCCCAAAACGTAGATGTGGGACCATCCCTGGCTTTGCTTGGTCTTGATTATTCGGGCCTTTGTTGGGATGCCTGCCGCTGCGAAGAGCACACAGAGCGCCGCCGTGAAATCGTCACAATCCCCGATTCCGCGCTTCAAGATTTCGGGAAAGGCCGTGAACACTTCGCGGTTCACCGGATCGTTTACATAGCGGATTCGGGACTGCACCCAATAGAAAATTCGCTTGGCGATGTCCGCCTTGTTGTGACCGTTCGTGTTTCGGGGCGCACCCCATAGGATTTCACTTAGAACGGTTCGGACGTAGGGGATGCCGTACGGCGTGGGAGCCAAGGCGGGCATCACCACTTTGTCCCGAATCAACCGAACCTTTTCACCCGCCTCATCATCGGCGCCGCCGCTTAGGCTGAAGACGCGCGGAGGCGGTTCCGGTCCCCCGAATCCGGCCAGGCCAGGCGCCGAATGTTTCGTCAGAAGGTCTTTAGGCTTCCGGTAGAACGGGAAGCCATACGGGCGGTTTGGGCGCTTGAACTTCGATATGTCCACCCGGTGACGGTGCCGGACTCCGGCGCTGGCTGTGTCCGGCGCTGTCCGGCCCTGTCCGGTTTCCTACTCTGCGGCGAACCGATCCAGGACAACGTTCGCCTGAACCTTGAATTCATCTGGAATGCCCAAATAGCCCAGCACCATCCCGCGCGGCATATTTTTCACCATGCCACGCCATTCTGAGGCGGTGTCCGGCGGCACCGTTTCCCCTAGCTCTTTCACGATGGCATCGGGTTCGACTCCTTCCATCAGGCGTTGCTTCAACAGTGATTTCAAAGCTGCGATAGCCACGGTGTCTTCCTCTTTTCTTTCGGGTTCGATTTCTTCTTCATCCAGACCAAGTTGTTTTTCCAGGGCGATGGTGATTCGACTTACTTCGTGTTCCATGATTTCGCGCCATTGCTTCCACCACACAGCCAAGGGGCCTTCTACAAGGCCTTGGTCCTGTAGCACCTTCAGGCCATCTCGCAAGGCCTCGGCCTGCTCGTTCGGGTTGTCTTCCAAGGCGTCTTCCATGAGCCCAAGCGCATACCCTAGGGCCTCCATCGCCTTATGGTGTTCCGCCCGTGTAGGCTCCGGCTCTTCCGGGTTTGGTTTCATCGTCGGCGCGTTTTGTTGCACGGGAGCTGTGTTTTGTTGCACGGGCGGCTGGAAGGGTTGAACGTTCGCCGGTGGCAGAGCCTGGGGGCGAATCGGCATTCCTGGCGCCCCAGGGGGTTGCATGGGGCGCGGCATCGGCGCGCGGCGCGGTGCTTCCGATTTATTTAAGAAGGCTCCGACCAGGCGTTGCAGATTGTCCGGCCCACCGATGGCGCCGATGACTTCGCCCACCACGCTTTCCGGTTTTTCTTGATCCTTCTCCAGCTCGTGAATCTGCGTTTGAAATTCGTCTTTCGCGTCTCGATACCCGTCCGATTTCCCCCGCTCGTACCCTTTTTTTTCCGCTTCCCGTTCCCGATCCTCGCACCGCGTTCGCCAGTCTTCCGAGGCCTCCAGCTTGCCCGTGGTTTTCCCAGCCTCGAAGCCTTCGGCTCGGGCCGTACCTCGGATGGATTCGATCAGCATGGGGTCCGTGCCCTTGTCTCCGCCGCCTAGCATCTTGGCGAGGTTGGCCAGCTTGATGGCCGCTTCCATGGGGTCTTGTTTCGGTTCCGCCGCTGGCGCTACTGATTCCGCCGCCGCCTTGAATCCTGGGGGTTGATCCAGGTTTACGCGGCGCGTCGTGTCCAGCACCATCAGGCCGTCTTCCCAGCCCTTGAGGGTCCAGCGGTAGGTTCCGAAGTTGCCGCAGGATTCCGCATATTTCAGCGCTTCGGTGTCAAGGTCCACATGGGGCGCGTTCGCCACATCCTCCGCAGTCAGGCGAATCGTTTTTCCTGTCCAAAAGTATTTCTCGAAGCCATTGGTTTCGTCGAGACGGTGCAGGCGCATTTCCAGTTCCGTGCGCCCGGCGCCCTGAAGGCCTTCCGATGCGGCAAGCCTGCCAATGAAATCCTCAAACCCACTGACGGGAGCCGGTGGAAGTTCCGGCGCAGATGGTGGAACCGCGCGGGGCTGGCGCTTAGCCCTGGCGGGTGGGGCGCCTAAGTGAATGTGTACACCGCCTGCCACGGCTGACTCTTCAGCCGAGGGCGGCGGCGCGACAGGCGCAAGGGGGGCGGTTGCGTTTCCAGCGGGCATGGTGTGGGCTCTCCGGCTTCATCGTTACGATTCCCAAATCAGCGCGTGTCCGGCGCTGTCCGGTCCTGTCCGGTCTTGACCGAAGAAAAACCGATCACGACCGAGGGCGGACCGAACCGGAACCCACGCCTGGACCGGGGTCGTCTTCATCCTCTTCGGCCTTGACGATGCCTTCCACATCTTCGCGATTCAGGTACATCGTGTTTCCAACTTTTCGGTGACGGATGACGCCCATCCCTATCCAGCGGCGGATGGTTCGTTCACACTTCCCGAGAATCTCGACAGCTTCGGTGAATCGTAGACCGCGCATGGTGGACTCCATCAAAGTGCCCCCAGGCTTACGCCGGTGAGCGTGAACAAGGCGGCGTTCGGATAAAACGCGGCAAGCTGGCGAGCTCGGAAATGGCGGGCGCACTTCGCCCGCTCCACTATCCGCGTGAGCCAAAGATCGAAGGGCAAGATGTCCATAAGTTGCCTCCACGTGGGAGGCCGGGTCTTGGGCGGGTCCGGATCAGAGCCAAAATCAACCGGCGCCGTGGGGGGAGTTGTGGTCATTTCCAACGTATCGGCCCACGCGGGGAAAAGTTGGCCCTGCGTTCCGGTTTGCTCGTCGCCAGATATGCAGGCGGTATGAACGGAACCCTGAACCGCTTCGCGGTCCAGTAAAGCGTCCGCATCCAGGCCATCGTCCGGGGCGTGAGGGGCCGTTTTAACCATCCGGGGCGCTCGACAGGCTCCAAGTAGCTCAAACATTCGAGGCCACCTAGAAACCTCTAATAGCTCCATCAAGGTGTCCGCCGATAGGGCCGCGTAGTCGTCGGGCTTGGTGACGTATTTCACACACTCGGAAATGGCGTCGTCCAGCGCAATAGAATTGCCTTCGGTCCTGCCTTTGGGCTTCACCATGCGAATGTCCACGATCAGTGGGGCGTCCGCTTCCAGGCCTTGGCCGGTGAGTTCCCGCGTGGCCTTGTCCAGGCAACGGCGCCAGGTCTCTTTCAGGTCCGCCTGCTCCCAATACTTCATCAGAAGCAGCGCGTGAAGGTGGACGTGCGGGCCGAAGGACGTGGCCTTGTCTTCAATGCTTTTGATTCCGCCTTCCACCTTCAATTCAAAAGGGACGGTCTTTCTGAACAAGGTGAAGGCGCGGTTGATGCGGTGAATCTCGGGAAGGTTTTTCGCGGCCTCGATATGCGGCATGGTGAGCGTCAGGAAGAACCATTCCCGGCACCAGTTTCGGCGCCCGCGCCAGTTTTTCAGGCAGGCGGCGCGCTCCGCATTGGTGAGCGTTTTTGTGGCCCGCGTGACGCTTTCCACGGCTCTTTTTCGACTGCGACGGCGAAGGCCTTCCATGCCATTCGGGTCCATGCGAAGCGATGGAGTGAAGATCGCACCGCCCGTTTCAAAGGGCGGTTCC
>JAYVXV010000079.1:0-2321 GCA_043784905.1 Holophagaceae bacterium
TATGGGGAGAAGGGAAATACGGCGCATGGTCATCAGTCAAAATGCTCATCAAGAATTTCGCACCAAAAGTGGTAGACCATTTGGTGGATTTCCTGGATCCGAGCCGTGACCGTGGATGGCACCACCAAGGCATCGTCCACCAGGTTTTTCAGCTTGCCACCATCTCGACCTAACAGCCCGATGCTGTGGACGCCCAATATTTTGGCGGATTCCACGGCCTTGATGACATTGGGGCTGTTGCCGCTGGTGGAGAGTCCGATGAGCAGATCGCCAGGCCTTGCCAGGGCTTCGACCTGGCGAGAAAAAACAAAGTCATAGCCATAGTCATTGGCGATGGCCGTGAGCGCAGAAGTATCGGTGGTCAAGGCCACCGCCGCCAGAGCCCGCCGCTCCTTGAGATAGCGGCCCGAAAGTTCCGCCGCCAGATGCTGTGCATCCGCCGCCGAGCCACCATTGCCGCAGACCAGGATTTTGCAACCCCGCCGAAGGCGCTCAGCCATATCGTCGGCTTGGGCCAGAATATGGTCCAACTCAAACGTGAAGAAAGTTTTCTGAAGCTCCACAGCATCCAGAAGGTTCTGTTGAAGGCGAGATCGCATGGGCAGGATTGTGGCAGCTTTGTTATCAGCACCTCTACTGGCACAATTATCCCAATATGTTCGATTTCATCGCCCTCAAGCACCCCATGTTGGTGCATCTGCCTGTGGCTATGGCGCTGCTGCTGCCGCTTGCGCTGATCGCCGCTCAACGGCCTGGGCGCGGCATCAAGCCCTGGTGGATCACATGTCGGTATTTGGCATGGATGGGATTTTTGGGCCTTTTCCCGGCCTTATTGAGCGGTTGGCTTTGGGCCCGAAACCTGGGCCTGATCGCTCCTGGAAAATTTCTGGCGCCGTTTCTTTCCAAAGCCACGCCTGATCAGTGGCTCCAGGTTGCCCTTTGGAAACATCAGATGGCGGCCCTCACATCGCTGGCCCTTGCCATCATCACCCTCACGGCGATGCATCGAAAACGCCAGGATCATCAGGGCCTTGGCATCCCAGCTCTTTTCTTCGGCCTGCTTTGGACCGGAGCCCTGCTCACCACAGGCTTCTATGGCGGGAAGATAGCCTACCCTGCGCCGGATGCCGCAGCTGTGGTCGATCACCCCACAACCTCGACCGGCACACCCCCGACTCAGATAGACGATCCCGAAGCCGACGCACCTTTGCGTGCACTGAATTTTGAAAGCCTTGAGCCTTTCCAATCCGAGCCGGTGAAATCCACCGCTCATGGTAATCGCTGGGTCCGCGTGTGGGTTACGCCTTCGGGCATGGATGCCTATCGAGAAGGCAAGGCTCTTCCTGCCGGGGCCTACGCCGTGATGAACAGTTTCGAGGATCGCTGGGGCCGTCCCAGTTTTGAAACCGGGCCGCTTTACATGCTCGAGACTTTAGCAAACGGCAAGCCGAGTCTCACCTATTACTGGCCCCACGTTCCCGAGGCCAAACGCGGTGAAACCCTGGGCCAGGCTCGGGTCTATTGGCGTGGTAAAGACCCTGATCTTGCGGCCTGCATGAGCTGCCACACCAGTGGACAGGCGGGGCAGGCACCCGTGGACCAGCGCAGCACCTGGAAAATCCCAAGGCGCACGAAACCCGAAAGCGAAGCCGCCACCGCCGCTCCAACGCAGTAGGATCAGTCTTCCCCGATGAGTACTTCTCTGGGTTTTCCGGCGCCGCGATCGGGTCCGACGATTCCTTCTTCTTCCATGCGGTCAATGAAGCGGGCGGCGCGGCCATAACCGATGTTGAGTTTGCGTTGAAGCAGGCTGGTGCTGGCTTTGCGCTCACGCCGGACCACCGCCACGGCGCGAACATAGATGACGCTATCGGCATCCACAACCCCTTCACTTCCTTCAGCGAGATTCAATTCCTCGTCGGTTTCCATGGCGTTGATGAGGGCCTTGTTGTAGTCCGGCCTGCCCCGTTCCTTCAACCAATCCACCAATCGCAGCGTTTCATCTTCGGAGAGGAAAGGCGCGTGGATGCGCCGGGGGCGGGCGCTACCGGGCGCGAGAAAGAGTGCGTCGCCCTTGCCTAACAGTTGCTCGCCACCGCTGCTGTCGAGGATCGTTCGCGAATCAATTTTCGTGTTCACGCGATAGCTGAGACGGCAAGGAAGGTTCGCCTTAATGACGCCCGTCACGATGTCCACGGAGGGTCGCTGGGTGGCCAGCACCAAATGGATGCCCACGGCTCGGGCTTTTTGGGCAATGCGAGCAATGCTTTCTTCCACCTCGCTGCGGGCCACCATCATCAGGTCTGCCAGCTCATCAATGA
>JAYVXV010000080.1:0-2318 GCA_043784905.1 Holophagaceae bacterium
TTCTTTTTTCGTGAGCCTCTGCAATCTCTGCGAATGTTTTTCTGATCCGGCTTAGACCCGCGTCATCAATTCCAGCTGGATCAGCCGCATGAAATCCTGGGCGTTGGTAACGACGCCGAAGGCCTGATGGGTGCCGCGATCCTTGAGTTTCGACACCAGAAATTCCGTCTGGTCCACGCAGATGGTGGTGATTTCGGTTATCTCGCCGTTGGGTTTGGTGCAGAAAGTGGGCAGCATATTGCCGGCTGCGATGCTGTGCAGAGCCGTAGCCACCATCACGACCATGGTGGCTTCGTTGGTGTATTTTCGCATGGCGGCTTGCGATTCCAGTGCGTCCGTGATGGTTTCGGGAATCGGCCCGTCATCGCGGATCGAACCCGCTAAAACATACGGCGTGTTGGTGACGGTGAGGGCGTGCATGATGCCGCGTTTCACCTGCCCTGTATCCACCAAGGCTTTGATGGAGCCCGCTTTCTTCACTTCGTTGATGGCGCGCATGTGGTAGGCGTGGCCGCCGGTTTCCGGCGTGCCGTCGGCCTTCATGCCAAGGGTGCTTCCGAAGAGTGCCGCTTCCACGTCATGCACGCCCACGGCATTGCCCGCGAAAACGCAATGAGCAAAGCCATTGTGGATGAGCCATTCCATAGCCTCACGGCCCCGCGCGTGGACCAGCGCGGGCCCGATGACCCACAGGATGCGTCCCTTGGCGCCGCGATTCTCCATGAACTGGTCGAAGATGGCGCCGTAGTTCACAGGCTTTTCGCGGCTCACTTCACTGCTCATGAAACTGAAGGCTTCGGCGTGGGTGGCGTCGGTCTCTTCGGCGAAACCCTTGTCCCAAACGAGCACGCCCTCACTGCCGTTTTCCTTGGTGGCCACCGCCACGAGATCACCTTTGTTGACGAGGCGAAACTCTTTGATAAGCAAACGCTCGCTCGCCTGCTCCCATACCAAATGCGAATCCATGCGGGGCATTTCCGGCATCCGCCACTTTCCGCCGACCTTTACGTAGGTGGGAAAGTTCGTTGTGGACATGAAGCCATCCGGCAGGGTCGTGTCTTTGGGCGCAGGTTCAAAGCGGCACTCCGGCGCATTCTCAAGGCCGAGGGATTTAAAGTCGGGATGGCGATAGGACACGGGATCTCCGAGGGATGGATCTAATTTAGCGGGAATTGGCGGGCTTTTTCACGGATCACTGCAAGAAGCCGAAATTGCAAGTGTGTTCAAAAAATCCCACCGCCCAGATGGTCTATGAAAAAGACACTCGCGGAGAGACACAGAGGGGGGCGGAGGTTCACAGAGAAAAAAGAGGAGATTCTATGCCTTCTTTCTCAGCGCTCCTCTGCAATCCCCGCGCTCCTCTGCGAATGTTTTTCTCGAAAAACTTTGATCCGCGACAGCGCGAGCGCGGACATCATCCCGAGCACGCCCATCAAGGGCCAGAGCAACAAACTTCCCCAGGCGTCCAGCATCCAGGTGCCCAGCCAGGGGCCGACGCTGAAGGCCACGCTGAATGTGAACGTGAAGAGCCCCATGTAGGCACCACGGCGATCGCTGGGCGCGATGGAGGCCACATAATCGGCCATGCCAGGAAACAGGATCATCTCGCCAAAGGTCCACACCACCACGGTGGCGATGATCGTGATGGGCGTGTGAGCCACGACCATGGCGCCGAAGCCAAGGGCGTAAAGCACGCTCCCGAGCATGAGCGTTCGTGCGTGAGGCCAGTGCGATGTCACTAGGTTTAACCGCACTTCGAACACGACGATGAGCAACGTGTTGACGGTGAAGAGTGACCCATAAAAACTTTCGGGGAGTTTGAGGTCGCGCACTAGGTAAATAGGCATCGGGCCTTCGTGCTGAAAAAACACAATGACCACTGGAATGATCGCGAGCAGAAAATAGCGCAGCACTGGGTCTTGAAGGGCTGAAAAGGGGCTGGACCTTGGACCTTCTGCATGGTGGTGCTGGACATGGCGAACCATCAACGTGAGCACCACCCATGCGGCTAGGGTCGTGATCCCGTCCACCCAAAAGAGCCCGTGGTAGGAACGCGTGGCGATGAATCCACCGAGGGCGGGCCCGACGCTCATGCCCAAGTTGATGGCTAGGCGGTTGAGGCTGAATACGGCTTTGCGAAGGTCAGGCGGCGCCAGATCCGTGAGGATGGACATAGACGCAGGACGAAATCCCTCGCTCACCAAAGCCCATAGCCCGATCAGCAGAAAAAAACTTTTCGCATCGTTCACCAAAGGCAAGGTAAGCATTAGCAAGCCGGAAAGCAGGAGCGAAACGCGCATCACGTTCAGGGGCCCGAA
>JAYVXV010000081.1:0-7710 GCA_043784905.1 Holophagaceae bacterium
GTGGGCCACGCACAGTTGACCGATGATGGGTTGGAACAAGTGATGCTTGGCTTCATGGAAGGCCGCATTGATGTGCTCGTCGCCACGACCATCGTGGAAAATGGCCTCGATGTGCCCAACGCCAATACGCTGATTGTTCATCGCGCCGATACTTTCGGGCTTTCGCAGCTCTACCAGTTGCGCGGTCGCGTGGGCCGCAGCGACGTGCCCGCCTACGCCTACCTGCTGATCCCCGGCAAAGGAGAGATCACCGAAGATGCGCGTAAGCGATTGCAAGCCCTTGAAGATTTTTCCGAACTTGGTAGCGGTTTTCGTGTGGCGGCGCTGGATCTGGAATTGCGTGGGGCGGGCAACTTACTGGGCGGTGAACAGTCCGGGCAGATCCACGACATTGGCTTTGAGCTTTACATCAAGCTGCTGGAGGAAACCCTTCAGGAATTGCAAGGCCAGCCCAGTGGCACCTTTGAGGTGCGCATTGATCTCGGAGGTGCCGCGCCGTTGGGCCGCCGCTGGATTGATGGCGCTTCCGAGCGGCTGGTGGCCTACAAACGGGCTTCGCGCCTCAAGAGCGAACGAGACTTGGAACTCTACCGCCTGGATCTCGAAGATCGCTTTGGCCAAATTCCGCAGGATGACGAAGAAAGTGCCCGCTTCTTTGAATTGTTGAAAGTGCGAGTGCGCGCGTCGGTTTTGGCGGTGGGCGAAGTCAGTCTCGCGTCCGGTCGTTTGAAATTGCGCCTAAGCCCTCAGACTCCCTTGGACCCCGTGAAACTTATGGCCTGGGTCCGCCTGAAAAAAGACGCCCAACTCAATCCGGATGGAACCGTGTTGCTGCCGGTGGTGGGTGGGAATTTCGGCCCCATTCGGCAAGCGCAGGAAGTGCTGGCGGAATGGGCGGGGCTTTAATAGGCTTCGGGCCTCAGGCTTCAGGCTTCAGACTTCGTTGGTGATTTTGGATGGTCATTCCATTCGGACTTACGAAGCGACCCCCGACAACGAGGCCTGACGCCTGAAGCCTTGACGATGCCAAAGGGGTTCGGCTTAGGCATGGTCCTATGCGACTCGTGCCCCTTCCTGCGATCCTGGAATCGTTCATATGGTTTCGGAGCTTTACATGAGGCACATGGGGCATGGAGTACGAGTGCTGGCCGGGGCCTTGGGGTGGGCATTGTTGGTTGGGAGCTTGGACTTGGCTTGCGGCGGCGGTGGGGGCGGCACCCAGCCGCCTCCACCAGGGCCTCCGGTGATCACGAGCTTTACGGCGGGGTCCAACGCCATCACGACCGGGGATAACACCACCCTCACCGCCGTGTTTAGCACCGGTTCGGGCACTGTGGGCATCGTGGATAAGGGTGTGGGTCTGGTCACCAGCGGCGCACCCATCGGCATCAATCCCGTGAGCACCACGACCTACACGTTGCAGGTCACCAACTCCACCGGGGGTTCGGCCCTGGCGACCACCACGGTTACCGTCGTGCCCAAGGCCATCATCAACAGCTTTACCGCGTCGCCCGCCACCATCACGGTTGGAAGCGCCAGCCTTCTCAGCTGGTCGGTCGCCGGAGCCCAAACCACGAGTATCAGCAACGGCGTCGGATCGGTAGGTACCTCCACCACCGCCACGGTGGTCCCGACCGTCACCACGACCTACACCCTGACTGCCACAAACTCTGTGGGAACTTCTGCCACGATGACGACGAAAGTGACGGTCGTGCCACCGCCCTTCATTACCAGTTTCGTCCTGTCGCCCAATGTGCCGCTCTATCCCATTGATACCGCGTTCTTGGTAGCCCAGTTCAGCGGTGGAATTGGGATTGTGGATCAGGGCGTCGGTCAGATCCTCAGTGGTATTGGAAGGTCCTCGGGGGCCGTCGTGTCCACGCGGATCTTTACGCTCACGGTGACCAATGACGCGGGCCTTTTTGTGACCGCTCAGGTTGCGGTGACGGTCTATATTGGCGCCACCGGGCCCACCGGGCCGCTCGGAATGGGTAGGGCCGGGGCCACCGCCACAGTCCTGCCGAACGGACGGGTACTGATCGCGGGGGGCCAGAACGGTGCGGGCGTTCCATTAAGCGCAACGGAGATTTATTCTCGACAGAGCGGCTTGTTCACGGGCGGTGGCAGCCTGACCCAGGCGCGGGTTCATCACACGGCGACGTTGATGGCCAACGGCAACGTTCTGTTAGCTGGTGGTAACCCTTTGAAAACCGCCGATATCTATGATCCGAAGACCGGGCTTTTCAACCTCATCGGGGGCATGAACACCGGCCGCCAGTATCACGGAGCGGTGAATCTACCCACCGGCAAGGTGCTGATCGCAGGCGGGCAGGACCCGCTGCTCAACGTCTCGGTGCTCACTTGCGATTTGATGGACCCTTTGACCAGCACCATCACACCAGCGAATCCCATGATGACGCCCCGGCAGGATTTTGGAATGGTTCTGCTACCCAACGGGAAGGTACTCGTTGCCGGTGGCATCAACAATCAAGACACCCGCACCGTGCTGAACGCGGCAGAAATCTTCGACCCTCAAACGGGTATTTGGTCTCCCACCGGCAGCATGAATATCGCGCGCCAGGGTTGCGCGCTCGCTACGCTGACCAACGGGAAAATACTTTGCGCCGGAGGCGTGGGCGCGGGCGGGTCAAGCCTCGCTTCTACTGAACTCTATGACCCGACTTCGGGCTCGTGGTCGGTTTCGGGCGCCATGATCGTGGACCGTAACCAACCTTCGGCCACGTTGCTGCCCAACGGCAAAGTTCTGGTGGGTGCGGGATCGCGTGTGGTTTCGGGGAGTTCGTCGCTCTCGCCGCTTTCATCTATGGAAATCTATGATCCGGTCACTGGGATTTTTGGCCTGACGCCCCCGCTATCGGTGGCGCGCTATGGTCATTCCGCCTTGTTGCTCAGCTCGGGCGAAGTCCTGATCGCGGGTGGGAATACTTCGGCCACCGGATTCGCAGTTACCAGCGCTGGAGAACTTTACAATCCCCTGGATCCAACCCTCGCGGCGTGGAGCCCAACCGTCGCATCTGATGCCCGCGCGGATCTCACCCTGACGGTACTCAACACCGGTAAGGTGCTGATCGCGGGAGGTCGCACGTTCACGGCGTTTATCAATGGCGCGGCACTGTACGACCCCATCACGAAAACCTACGGATCCATCGGTATCATGAAGGCCACGCGAGCGAGGCATACGGCCACGAAATTGCCCAACGGAAAGGTTTTGCTAGCCGGTGGTTTCGACGGCACCAATCGTTTGGCCACCGCCGAGATTTTCAATCCGCTGACGAATGCCTTCACGCTGACCGGTCCCATGGGCACGCCGCGTGAAAGCGCCACCGCGACGATGCTTGCCAATGGGCTCGTACTCATCACCGGCGGCAAAACAGGCGCGTCCACTTATGCCGATACCGCCGAACTCTACGATCCCTTGACCGGAACTTTTAGCCCCACGGGCAGCATGGCGAATATTCGAGTGGGTCACACCGCCACGTTGTTGGGCGACAGCAAAGTGCTGGTGGCAGGCGGCGCCATCGCGACCACCCCCACGGCTACCGCAGAGATCTACAACTCAAGTACGGGTTTGTTTACCACCACGGGCGCCATGAATACCGGGCGATTCAATCACGCCGCCGTAGCCTTGCCTTCGGGTGATGTGCTTATCGCGGGCGGCACCATCGGCGCTTTCGGGCCCTACCTGTCCACCGCCGAAATCTACGCCTCTGCGACCGGCACTTTCTTGCTTTTTGGCCATATGTTCACGGCCCGCACAAGTTTTACGATGAACCTGATGAGCAATGGGAAAGTTATGATGGCGGGCGGCACCAACACCAATGCGGACCAGGCCTCGGCGGAAACCTTCGACTACCTTACGAACCAATTCAATCCAGTACCCTCCATGAGTGTTCCGCGTTACGCCCACGCCGCCGTGACGTTGCCCTCGGGGGGCTTATTTGTCTTTGGTGGATTGAACGGTATCAACACCCAGAACACCGGTGATATTTTCAGGTAGTTTTTTAACTGCGGAATCGGCGAAATCTGTGGTTCTAAGCTCTTTTCACTTGGTGCGCCCGAGGTGCTGCTAGGCTAAGGCCTCATCTTACGAGGTCATCATGTCCCGATTGAGTCCTGTTGGTGTTTTCCTTAGCTTGGTGGCCACGGCACTCGTCGCGCAGAGCCCCGCGACACGACCCGCAAACAAGGCCATAGACCCGATGAACATGGATACCTCGGTCAAGGCCTGTGATGACTTCTATCAATACGCCAATGGTGGCTGGCTGAAGGGCGCCACGATTCCGGCGGACAAGGCCCGTTTCGGGAGCTTTGAAGCACTGGCGGACCGCAACCGGGACGCGCTGCACCTAATCCTAGAGGAGACCTCCAAGCGCTTGGATTGGAAGAAAGGCTCCCTAGAGCAGAAAGTGGGCGATTTCTATGCCTCTGGCATGGACCAAACCGCCATCGAGAAGCTCGGCGCGGCGCCCCTGAAACCTTGGCTGGACCGCATTGAGGCCATCCGCAGCACCAAAGATCTGGCCCCGCTATTGGCGGCCTTCCACGGCGCGCGCGCAGGGGGTGGGGGTTTTGGATTCGGTGTGGCCCAGGATGCCAAGAACAGCACCCAATACATTGCCCAGTTGAACCAAGGTGGTTTGGGATTGCCGGACCGTGATTACTACACGAAGGACGATGCGAAATCCAAAGAGCTGCGCGCGAAATATACCGCCCATGTGGCCAATATGTTGGTGCTGGTGGGTGAGGATCCGCTGGATGCGCGAGCCCACGCCGACGCGGTGATGGTGGTGGAGTCGCGGCTGGCCAAGGCGTCCATGACCCGGGTGGAGCAGCGCGATCCGCAGAAGACTTACCACAAGTTGCTGGTGTCTGACCTGGAGCAGTTGGCGCCGCATTTTGATTGGAAGGCCTATTTCAAAGGCCTGGGCCTGAAGAAGATCGAAGATGTAAATGTTCGCCAGCCGGATTTCTTCAAGGAATTTGGAATCATGGCCGAGCAGATTACCGTCCCCGAATGGCGGGCCTACCTGCGTTGGCACGCCGTCAGCTCTGCGGCGCCCCTCCTGTCCAAAGCCTTCGTGGACGAAGCCTTTGATTTCAACAGCCGAATCCTGAATGGAATCCCCCAGCAGCAGGATCGTTGGAAGCGAGTGCAGGCAACATTGGATACCCCCTCGGCCCTGGGCGAGGCCGCGGGACAGCTTTACGTGAAGAAGAATTTCAGCCCTGAAGCCAAGCAAAAGATGGTGGTGCTCATCGAAAATCTCCGTGCGGCGCTCAAAGAAAAAATCGAAGCGCTGCCCTGGATGGGCGAGGACACCAAGAAGCAAGCCTTGCGTAAGCTCGCGGCCTTCCGGGTGAAGGTTGGCTATCCGGATCGCTGGAAAGATGCTTCCAAAATCGAAGTCGTGCGCGGCGACTACTACGGCAACATCATGCGGGCTCGCGCCTTTGAAACACGCCACAATTTCGAGAAATTGGGCCAGCCCATTGATCGAACGGAGTGGGGCATGACGCCGCCCACGGTGAACGCCTACTACAGCCCCACCCTGAACGAGATCGTGTTCCCGGCGGGCATTTTGCAGCCACCCTTCTTTGATGCGAACGCGGACGACGCCGTGAACTATGGCGGCATCGGCGCGGTCATTGGCCACGAGATGACCCACGGGTTCGACGATTCTGGCAGTCAGTACGACGCCGATGGGAACCTGAAAAACTGGTGGACGCCTGAAGACCGCAAGGCCTACGACAGCCGCACAGACATGGTGGTGAAGGAGTTCGATGCGTTCAAAGCGCTGCCGGATCAAAACGTCAACGGCAAGCTCACCCTGGGCGAAAATATTGCCGATCTCGGTGGGGTGAAAATCGCCTACGCCGCATGGCAGAAGAGCCTTGTGGGCAAGACCCCTGCGCCCATTGATGGTTTCACGGGCCCTCAGCGGTTCTTTCTGAATTTCGCGATCATCTGGCGCAATGTTGTCCGCCCCGAGGCCATGCGCTTGCGGCTCAACACTGATCCCCACAGCCCTGGCCAATATCGCACCATCGGGCCGCTCTCCAACTTGCCGGAATTCTTTACGGCTTTTGGCTGCGCGGATGGTGACGCCATGAAGCGACCTGAGGCTGTACGACCGAGCATCTGGTAATGCTTCATTCATCCCAAGGGCTCCGAATTCAGAGCCCGTTTCATCAGGGTCTTCATGCGAATTCCGATGCTTCTCCTTACCGTCGCCGCCACGGTTCTCGTGGGCCAATCGCCCAAAAAAGTGATGGGTGTGGACCCGGCGTATCTGAACCGTTCCGTCTCTCCCTGCGCGGATTTCTATGCCTTCGCCAATGGCGCCTATGACAAAGTGGCCATCCCCGGCGACTACGCAGCCTTCGGCGTGAATGAGGAAATTAACGAGCGCAATTGGGCGATTCTCAAAACCATTCTTGAGGGTTCAGCCAAGGAGATCAATGCGCCACGAGGCTCGGTGGCCCAGCGTATCGGGGACTTTTATGCCTCGGGCATGGATGAATCGGCCATCGAAAAATCGGGGCTCCAGCCGTTGTCAGTTATGTTCGGACAAATCAACGCAATGAATCAGCCCGCTGATCTCGCTCCGACGCTGGCCCAATTGCATTCACGGGGGCTGGGTGGCGGATTCCGTTTTTTTATTGCGCCGGATGACAAGGACAGCACCGCGGAAATCGGGCAGTTGAGCCAGGGCGGCTTAGGGCTTCCGGAGCGTGAATACTATTTCCGCACGGACGACGCATCCAAGGCCCTCCGCGCCGCTTATGTGGCCCACATTGCCAAGCTCTTTGAGCTATCAGGAGACAATCCGGATGTGGCAAAAGCGGTGGCGACAAGGATCATGGCGCTAGAAACGAAATTAGCGGAAGCCTCGAAACGCCTGGTGGAGCTGCGGGATCCCGTCGCCAATTATCACAAGCTAAAGCGCGCTGAAGTAAGCGACCTCGCCCAAGGCTTCGACTGGTCAGCCTATTTCAAGGGTCTCGGATTTCCGGATGGTCAGCATGATTTGCTGGTGGGCCAGCCGGGATTTCTGAAGGCCTTCGCGAAGCTCACACAAGAGATTCCGCTGCCGGATTGGAAAGCGTACCTGCGCTGGAATGTGTTGAACGGAACGGCCTCAGATTTGAGCAAATCTTTTGAAGCGGAAGATTTCGCTTTTTACGGAACCACGCTTTCGGGCCGCAAAGAAATGCTTCCGCGCTGGAAGCGAATCCTTCAATCCACGGACCGTGCCATCGGCGAAGACCTCGGCCAGCTCTACGTGAAGCAGGCCTTCTCTGCGAAAGCGAAGGCTCGTGCTCTGGAAATGGTGAAGTTTCACAAAGAGGCGATGCGCTTAAGCCTCCACCATTCGCCATGGATGAGTGAGGCCACCAAAACCGCCGCCTATAAAAAGCTCGACACCATGAATGCAAAGGTGGGTTACCCCGATACCTGGCGCGACTATTCCAAGTTGGACCTTCGGCGGCAACCTTATGTGACGAACGTACTGGCCGCGCGCTCCTTCGAATTTCAGCGCCGCATGGCCAAGCTCGGCAAGCCCGTGGATCGAGCGGAATGGGGCATGACGCCCCAGACCAACAACGCTTATTACAACCCCAGCCTCAACGAAATGTGCTTCCCAGCGGGCATCCTGCAGCCCCCATTCTTCGACGAAAATGCCGATG
>JAYVXV010000082.1:0-2308 GCA_043784905.1 Holophagaceae bacterium
TACGGGGGATCTCACCATCCTGAATGGTGCCCTGAACCTTGAGAACACGGCCATCTATGCCTATGGGGTTGCGGGCGGCTCGGGCCTGCTAAGCAAGGGTGTCCTGGCGGTTGGCGGGCTGTTCAAAGGCAGCCACGAAACGCATCGGGACGCGCTCACCGCGGTGATCAAAAGCCTGGGTGGATCGCCGGTGGAAGCCCGGAAAGAATATGATCTCAGCGCTTTTGACTTGAAGACCGAAGTGGATTTGCTCCGCTTGGCGCTGTTCCTTGAAATGAAGGCCGCACGGGCCTATCAGCAAGCGGTTGCCCAATTCCAGACCCGTGCCTTGATGGAAGCCGCCGCCCGCATCCTGGGGGACGAAGTGAGCCACGCCACGGTGTTGCGCTCGGCGCTCGGCAAAGCGCCGGTTGGATTCTATAACCAGCTAGATGAGGTAGGCTTCGAGGGGTGAATCTGGAGTTCCCATGCCTCCCATGCTCAGGACCCATCTCGTTGCGATTTTGCTTTCGTTTCCTCTCCTGGCTGGGGGTCTGTCAGGTCCCGTGAAGCTGATGGACAAGGACGGCAAGCCGCGGGAAACCCTGAAGGATGTCATCGCCATTCTGGAGCCCGTGTCGGCGCCCAGGCCGAGACCCGAAAAACGGCCCCTGGTGCGGATCCGCACGGTGGGAAAGAAATTCGCGCCGCGGGTTGCCTGGACCACGTCGGGCAGTGATGTATCTTTTCCGAATCAGGATTCCATTATCCATAACGTCTTCAGCGTTTGCTGCGCGGCGCCCTTTGATACGGGCCAATATGAACCGGGTGATAGCCCCAAGGTCAAGATTCGCGGCACAGGTTTGGTGAAGCTCTACTGCAATGTCCACCACAAGATGAACGCTTTCCTATGGGTGCTGGACACGCCCTACGCCCAAGTGCTGGATGGCAAGACGGGCCTGGCCTTTGAAGATATTCCCAGCGGTACCTACCGCCTGAAACTCTGGCATCCCGAAACCGGCGAAAAAGAATTCCCCGTCACCATCAGCGAGGCCAACGTTCGCGGCCAGTGGACCCTCAGCGCGAATCTGCCGGCCTTTGAGCCGCATAAAAACAAGTTCGGCAAGGACTACCCCCCCGCGAAGGACGAAGGCAGCTACTGAATCTGGGCTATGGGCATCAGGCCTCGGGCGTCATTGCCGCTGAAATCTCATATGGAACAACCATCAACAACGAGGCCTGATGCCTGAGGCCCGAAGCCTTTTGAGCTTGAGGACAATTGCAGAATCCGAGCTAAGGCGGTGGAATCGCGGGCGTGGGGTGTTGCGTGCGGCCGAAGCCTGCGGGCAGCACGCGCACCGTGAGTCCTGCGCTGATTCTGCCGTGCGGTCCTAGGCCCAGGTAGAGACCCGGAGACCACCACCTGGCGGTGCCGGTGATGCCGGGATAAATGTTCAGCCTTACTTTCAAGTCATCGGTGCCGTTGAGGATGAGCGAGGCCAGCAGGGAGTCGTTGCGGTCGTAGAAAAAACCATAGCTAAAGTGAGTGATGGTGGGGTCTTGGGCCTTCTGGATGGCGGCGCCGAAGCCCCACGAAAAACGATCGGACTTCGTCACCGAATGCGAGAGCCCTACCAGCGTTGTGAGCCCAAAATAAATAAAGGGACGGGCCTGATCGGGGCCTGCCACCACAGGTCGGATGACGAAATTCTGGCTGACGTTGGTGAGCCTGCCCTTGTTGCCCGAAGGCCGTAGGTAGTCGGGTTCATAAATGGGCTGGCCATTCCATTCGGCGAGATGCAGGTCATCGGCGGCGAATCGCGCGAATCGGTCCGAACTGAAAAGCAACATGCCCAAGGGCCGGAACAGATAAACATCCGCGATCTCGTCGTCGGGTTTCGTGGACGTTTTTTCGACGGTCTCCTGCAACAGTTCTGCGCCCATGGTCAACACCGCCGAAGTAAGCCAAGGCAGCGGCACGTCGTGGGCTTGAAACCACTCGACGTTCTTGCGGTACACCATGCCGCCGCCCAATAGATGCAGCGAGTAGTTGGGGATCCAGTCGGCTCGCCCGCCCTTGTAGGGGAAAATCTGACGATTCACGAAGGCGTTCCACCCACCCTGCCGCTGGACCGCGTTGTTCGGATGGCCGAGGTCGAAGCGCACGGTCTCCCATCGTTTTGACATCTCAAAATCGTTGAAACTATCGGGCACTTGGAGCGTGTCGTAGGACCAGGTGATGAAGGAAGTCAGCGGATTGAATTGGGATTCGGAGCCATAGTTCTGGCCTTTGTAGAATAGGTAAGACTGCGGGTTTGCGGGTGGCGCG
>JAYVXV010000083.1:0-7701 GCA_043784905.1 Holophagaceae bacterium
TGATTTTCATCCGGGAAGCTCGCACATTACATTTTATGGGTCTCTTCTCGGTATCGGCAGGCCGATACGCGAGACAAACCGACACTTGGCGCCCTTGGCGTCTTGGCGGTTATATTCTTTTGAATGCAACTCGGTATGAGTAGCCGGAATCCCTGGGATCCACGAGATACCTAGGGCTTCTCGATCCCACCCGTGAGGTGGACTAAGAAATCAGTCGGCGAGACGACGGTGACGTCTTCGCAGATCGCTTTCGGGAAGTGCTTGAGGTTGCCGGTCACAAGCCAGGCTCCAGCCGCGTGGGCCAGGGCGAGGAAAGGGGTGTCCTTCTGATCGGGCCCGGGATGGGGCCATGGATCTGGATCCGGAAGATGCAGGCTCTCTTCGATGAGGAACTCTAGCCATTGGGGAGGAAACCCGTAGCGCCGGAACTTTTCCCGCCGAACGACCTCCCGGTACTCCCCTACGACCCATGGACTGGTGACCACCTGCATACGCCCGTCCAGTACCCAGTCCAGGACGATGTCGGCAGTGGCGCTTCCCGGTTTGATCCCTGCGGAAACGATGACCTTCGTGTCGAGGACGACCAGCCTCATCCCGCCTTCCGGCGGGCGCGGGCGGTGCGAACCTGGGCGATCTCGCGATCAATCTCCTCCCCACTCATCTGGCTCAGCCCGGCTTCCTCTGCGAGGCGCCAACTCTCCCGGAGACTCGCCTTCGCCAGGGCCCGTCGCAGCTCTCGGTCCTCCATGGCCACATCCCCGAGTACGGGGACCAGGAAATAGACCGGTCCCTGCTGGCCGGACAGCAGGATCGTTTCCCCATTGGGGACGGACTCCAGGGCTTTGGCCCCCCTGATTCGGAACTCTCGCAAGGACACCTGGCGCATGGGTTAGCCCTCCCTACTTCAGTGTAGCCGATACGACTACGCTTGCCGGTCCATTGTCTCCGATACTCACTTCCCCATCAGCGAGTACATGATCGCCTTCTGCGCATGCAGGCGATTTTCGGCCTCGTCGTAGATGAGAGATCGTGGACCGTCAATCACTTCTTCGAGCACTTCGTAACCTCGATAAGCCGGTAGACAGTGGAGAAAGATCGCATCTTTCCCGGCTTCTTCCATCACGACGTTGTCCACAGTGAAACCCTTGAAGGCGGCCATGCGCTCGGCCTTTTCCTCTTCCATGCCCATGCTCACCCACGTGTCCGTGGCGACCACATGGGAGCCTTTGACGCCTTGCATCACGTCATCGGTGAGGGTGAGCGTGGTGCCTTGAGCCGCGTGGTCCTCCAGGGCCGCTTCGATGATGGCCGCGTTGCAGGAATATTTTGGATCCTTGGGCGTGATGATCGTGCAGTCCATCCCGGTCTTTCCGGTGCCCTGCATGTAGGAGTGGGCCATGTTGTTGCCATCGCCGATGTAGGTGAATTTTAGCCCTTTCAGCGTGCCGAAATGCTCCCGCACGGTTTGCAGGTCCGCCATGATCTGGCATGGATGCTCCAGATCCGTGAGCCCGTTGATGACGGGGATGGAGCCGTATTTCGCGAGATCCGTGACGGTCTGGTGGGCGAAGGTGCGGGCCATGATGCCTTGCACGAAGCGAGACATGACGCGGGCGGTATCGAAGATGGGCTCACCACGGCCGATCTGGATATCGCGGCTGGAAAGAAACTGCGCCACGCCGCCCAGCTGGTACATCCCGGTCTCGAAACTCATGCGCGTGCGGGTGCTGGATTTTTCAAAAATCATGGCCAGCACCTGGCCCTTGAGCGCTTTCTTGAAACGCTTGGGGTGCTTTTTCATTTCATCAGCGATATCCAGGAGCTGCTTGATCTCTTTGGTCGAGTAGTCGTGGATGGAGAGAAAATGAGGCTGCTTGGCCATGGGGGAACTCCATTGAAAGCATGATTGCATCACGAAAACCTGGGGCTTCCTAGACTTCAGGTATTTCCTGATTGCCCCCGAAAAGAAGCGGGTCACAGGAGACACAGAACCTCGCAAAAGACACGGAATCGCGGGTTCAGCGCGAGTCAGCCTGATCCATTCTGCGAGCTTCCTCTTTTTCCGTGCCTTCTGTGTCCCGGAGTATCCCGAATTCAAAGTCCGTCGGCGATGAGGATGGCGGGCTGGAAAGGTAGATCCTTCGCCGCCGAAAAAGTCTTCATGCCCCAGAGCACCAGCCGGTGGGCGTAGGGTTTCCAAAGTTCAGGCCGCGCGACTACCGCCGCGATGGGTGGATGAAACATGAGTTGTTCGGGGAGCTCTCCCAGTTCGTCAGATTCGAGTTCCATGGCTTCTTCCAACTCCCACAAAAACCCGCAGCGGGCCTCGTGGCAATCGGCCCAGAGCTGGAGGACCTCGCTGTGCTCAAAGCTGCTGAAAAGTACGCGGTCCAGCGCGTCGGCGGCATCCACAGCCGCGAGGGCCTGCTTCCAACCGGGTTCGCCTTTGAGCTCAACGTTCACGAGCGTCGCGCTGAGATCCAGCACATCCGCTAGGCGCGGCACCTCTTCGCCATTATTCAACTTGGGAAGTTCATTGGCTTTGAGCTTGCGCAAGAGGCCGCTGCCTTGGGCGGTGCGCTCCAGGTCATCGTCGTGCAACACGCAGCAGACGCCGTCCCGGGTGGGTTGCACGTCCAACTCGAATCCATCCATACCCGCGGTCAGTGCGGCCCGGAAAGACTCCATGGAATTTTCAAGGTGTTTGGCGGAGTAGCCGCGATGACCCAGGCGAAGCGTTCGAGATATGGACATGGTGGGCTCCCAGAGATTCCATTGTGGCCGATCGCTTGCAGAATTTTCGTTGACCAATGAGGAAGAATCGGGAAAGGTTTTCTTATGCAAGATGTATCCCTAAACCTTCTCTTGATCGCGAAGATGGTCTTCGCGAAGGGCGATGCGCCTGCCGAGGAAACTACGACCACTACGACGATTATCCGTGAGACGCGGCCGGTCTAGTTTTTTTCAATCCCTGACCCGGCCCCGCAGTTTGCGGGGTTTTTTGTTTTAGGAATTCAGATGAATCCGAGAGTCATGAAATTTGGTGGGACGTCCGTGGGCACTGCCGAGCGATTGCGGGCCACCGCGCAAATCATTCGCGCAGCCGCCGCCGAAGGCCCGGTCTTAGCCGTCGTGTCCGCCATGAGCGGCGTGACCAATCTGTTGCGGGATGGGGTCGAAGCTGCCACCAGGGGCGACGACGTCGCGCCGTTCCTGGCTCGTTTCCAGGCGCGGCATCGTGAAGTCGCTCGCGAATTATTTCCTGACGAAGTCGGCGCGATGGACCCGGAGCTTGGGGCCTTGGAGCTGGAACACCGAGAATTGATTCATGGTGTGGCGCTCTTAAGGGAATGTCCTCCCAACGTCATGGCGCTGCTCTATAGCCTAGGCGAGCGGGCTTCCAGCCAGCTTCTATCTCGGAAGCTGGACGCAAAATGGCTGAATCCAAGAAACCTTATTCGCACGAGTGGAGATCCGCTTTCTGCGGTACCGGATTGGGGGGCCACTCGGAAATGTTTCGAGGAAATTCGAAATAATCCACCGGCCATTGCCGTGCTCCCGGGTTTTTATGGAGGCGATAACGGAGGCAAAACCACCGTGCTGGGACGCGGCGGTTCGGACTACAGCGCCGCTATCGCAGCCTGGGCTATAGACGCTTCGGTCCTGGAAATCTGGACCGATGTAGACGGTATCTACAGCGCCGATCCGCGCCTGGTGCCCGAGGCCTTCGCCTTGACTGAAGTGAGCTTTGAAGAGGCCATGGAGCTCTCGTATTTCGGCGCCAAGGTGCTCCATCCCAAAACCATCCAGCCCGCCCGCGAGCGGGGAATTCCGGTGCGGGTTTGCAACAGCTTTGCTCCAGAACGCCCCGGGAGCCTCGTGCATGGTGGCGCCAAACCCTCGCCGCATGGCGCCCGAGGGTTGACATTTCTCAGTGGTATTTCGTTGTTGGATATCAGCGGTTCAGGCATGACGGGCGTGCCCGGCATCGCGGCCCGGGTCTTTCAGGCCATGGCTTCGAGTGGCATCTCCGTCATTCTCATCACCCAAGGGTCCAGCGAATGCGCGATCTCATTTGCCGTGGCCCAAAGTGACGGACCGCGTGCCATAGCGTCGCTGCGTGCGGCATTCACGGCGGAGCTTGCCGCGGGAATGCTGGATCCGCTTCATGAGCGGACGGGTCATGCGGTGCTTTCCATCGTCGGAGACGGGATGAAACATCGCCTCGGCGTGGCAGGCACGTTCTTCGGCGCACTCGCGGCGGTGGGCGTAAATATTGTTGCTATCGCCCAGGGCTCCAGCGAACGAAACATCTCGGTGGTGATAGAAGACGAGGACGCTACAAGGGCGCTGCGGCAAGTGCATCACGCTTTTTTTGGTTCCCTTCCCCAACTTCAGGTCGTGGTTTGGGGGGTCGGAAATGTGGGGGCCAAACTGCTTCGAAAAATCGCGTTCCACCAGTCGAACCCAAAACGCAAAGTAGATCTGCTCCTTTGCGGCGTGTCTAATTCCAAACATCTCGCCTTTCAGTCTGAGGGCCTTCAGGATTGGGAATCCGCCCTGAACCAAAGCGAATCACCCGCCGATTATCAAACCCTTGCGGCAGCCTTGCGCCAGGCCCGTTTCACGAACCCGGTCTTCGTGGATTGCACCTCAAATGACCTGGTGGCTGCATCCTACGCGGATCTCATGGAGACGGGTCTCCACGTGGTCACCGCCAACAAAAAAGCCAACACCGCGAGCCTTGCGAACTATCTAGAACTGCATGGAACCAGCGAGCGGCTGCGTCGAAAATTTTTGTACGAAACCAATGTGGGTGCAGGTTTGCCGGTCATTGATACGCTTAAAAACCTTTTGAAGGGTGGCGATTCCGTGCGGCGTTTTGATGGCACTTTGTCCGGCTCGCTTTCTTTTTTATTGGGGTTGCTGGATGAAGGCGTTGCCTTTTCGGAAGCCGTTCGCATCGCCAAAGAAAAGGGCTTCACTGAGCCTGATCCCAGGGACGATCTCTCGGGGTTGGACGTGGCACGGAAGCTCCTAATCCTCGCCCGCGAATTGGGGGCGGGGCTTGAACTGGACGATGTTTCCGTGGAAGGGGTCCTGCCGGAAACTTTCGATGCTTCTGGAAATGTCGAGGCCTTGATGGAACGTCTTCCAGACTTAAACGAACATTTCGTAAATCGAATGACCGCCCTGAAAAAGGAAAACAAAGTCCTTCGGCACGTGGCGAGCATAGAAACTTCTGGCGGATCCTTTCGCTGCCGCGTGGGGCTTGAAGCCGTAGGGCCGGATCATCCGCTCTATTCAGTGAAAGGCGGCGAGAACGCGCTGGCCTTTCTAACCGAGCACTATCAACCCACGCCACTGGTGGTGCGGGGTTATGGCGCTGGCGGCGATGTCACGGCGGCAGGCGTGCTGGCGGATATCCTTAAAATCGCTTCCTTTGAAGGACTTCCATGAGCACGACGATTCGAGCTTACGCACCCGCCAGCATCGGTAATTTTGCGGCGGGCTACGATTTGATGGGCGCGGCCCTGGCGCCGTTGGATGGGTCACTGTGGGGCGACGTGGTGACGGCCGAGATGGCCCAGGAAACTTCACTGCGTTTGTCTGGTCCCTACGCCCACCTCATGCCTGACGATTCATCGCAGAACCTGGTGGTGCGGACCTACGATTTTGTGTGTGAGGCCCTTAAATCCAAGGGTGCATCTTGCCCCCCCATGGCCCTTCATCTTGAAAAAAACCTTCCCCGCTCCAGCGGCATCGGTTCAAGTGCCAGCTCCATTGCGGCCACGCTAGTGGCCTGCCAAATGGTGGTGGGCGAGCCCTTTACTCGGGCGGAATTATTGGGGATAGGTGGCCGCGCCGAGTCCCTGGTTTCGGGTTCGGTCCATCTGGATAACATCGCGCCCTCTCTGCACGGTGGCCTGCTTTTGTTGGTCCCCGGTGAAGGCACGAGCTCCAAACCTCGCGCCCTGCCTTGGCCTTCGGAGCTTGTGATCGTGGTGGTGCATCCCCATTGCGAGTTAGCCACCGAGAAAGCCAGGGCGGTGATGCCGAAGGAATTGCCCATGGCCGAAGCGCTTTTCTTCGCACAAAACCTCGCCGCTTTTGTTCACGCCATTCATGCAAAAGATCAGGAGATCTTTGTGCGCTGCCTGCGGGACGTGCTGGCGGAGCCGCGTCGCGCAGAGCTGGTGCCAGGCTTTCGGGTTGCCCAGAAATCCGCCTTGGAAGCTGGTGCGCTAGGTTGCACTCTGTCGGGATCAGGCCCTGCGATGTTTGCGGTGGCCGAGAGCGCCGAACACGGAGAAGAAGTAGCGGCGGCGCTTCAGGCGGCTTTTTCCGGGGTAGGTATTGAATCTGATGCGCGACTCTGTGGTGTGGATCCTCTGGGTGCGAGGGTGCTCGCGTGAAATTCATCAACACCCGAAACCCCAATGAGACGGCCACCTTTCGAGAAGCGGTATTGCAGGGCGTTGCACCCGGTGGTGGACTCTGGATGCCCGAATCCTTGCCCTTCTTTAAGGACTGGGATGCTCTTTTGCAAATGGACTGGGTGGAGCGCAGCGACCTCATCCTGCGACGGTTTCTGGGGGACGAGTTCGATGAAGATGCGCTGTCGGTGGCTATTCGCAGTGCTTTCGATTTTCCGATCCCCCTTGTCAAAATTCGTCGTGGCCTGTACGCATTAGAGCTTTTCCATGGGCCGACACTAGCTTTTAAGGACGTTGGCGCACGTTTTTTCGCGCACATTCTGGATCTGATAAAGGATCTGGAAATGCCGCTTACGATCCTCACCGCCACCAGCGGCGACACGGGTGCGGCGGTGGCCCAGGCCTTTTGGAAGCGGCCTGGTGTGCGGGTGGTGGTGCTTTATCCCAAAGGTCGCGTGTCGGATTTACAAGAGCGCCAATTTGCTTGTTTGGGCGAAAATGTTAGCGCGTTGGCGGTGGAGGGCTCCTTCGATGATTGCCAGGCCTTGGTGAAGGCATGTTTCAACGATGCGGAATTGAAACTCCGTCACGGCCTCACTTCAGCCAATTCCATCAATGTGGCGCGGTTGCTCCCGCAAATGCTCTACTACGCCGAAGTCATGGCGCAACTCTATGCGCAGGATGTGCGCGGAGGCATCGTCATCTCAGTTCCATCTGGCAATTTCGGCAACCTTTGCGCGGGCTTGATGGCCCAGGCTACAGGCCTGCCGGTGCGTGCTTTCGTGGCCGCCACCAACGCCAACAAGACCGTGCCGGAATATCTGGAGACCGGCGACTATCAACCCCGACCCAGCCTCGCCACGCTCTCCAACGCTATGGACGTGGGCGCGCCAAACAACTGGGAGCGCATCCAACATTTATTTCGGGGCAATTTATACGCGCTCCGCAATGCGCTGCGGTGGGGCTTCAAAAATGACGACGAGACCAAGCGTTCGATCCGTGAATTGAAAGGGATGGGCTATCTCG
The DNA here is from genome assembly GCA_043784905.1 of Holophagaceae bacterium. Lineage (GTDB taxonomy): Bacteria > Acidobacteriota > Holophagae > Holophagales > Holophagaceae > JANXPB01. The sequence goes on from JAYVXV010000083.1 coordinate 7,464, forward strand.
CCGATCCTCATGCCGCCGTGGCCTACGCGGTGCTGGAAGACCGCCTGGGTCTCAGCGAAACCGGTGTCTTTCTGGGCACCGCCCACCCCGCCAAATTCCTGCCGGTCTACGAACGCATGGGCATCCAGGTGCCGATTCCTGAATCGCTGGCGGCGCTGCGGGACCGCCCATTGTTCACAAAGGAAATTCCGAACGATGTGCAGGCGGTTCGCCAAGCGCTAGGATAGCGTCGGAGACT
>JAYVXV010000084.1:0-2300 GCA_043784905.1 Holophagaceae bacterium
CAATACAAGGAATCTGAGTCAGCTCGGTTTGCAAGGTCCGCTTAGCCCGGAGATTGCGATGGTAGGTGATGGCAAAGCGATGGGCTTCATCCCGGATGCGCTGGAGAAGTTGGATCACCGGACTGGATTTTGGAATGCGCAAAGGTTCACTACGACCAGGTCTGAAGACCAGCTCTTCCTTTTTCGCTAGGCTTGCCAGTTCCAGATGATCCAGGCCTAAGTCCTTCAGCGCCGATTCCGCCGCATGGAGTTGTCCCAAGCCCCCATCAATGAGCACCAGGTTTGGGAATTCCTGGCCCTCATCCTTCAGGCGCTTGTAGCGTCGAGTGACCGCTTCGTGCATATTGGCGAAATCGTCGTTCCGCTCATTGCTCATTTTGAAACGGCGATAGCGAGCTTTGTCGGGAACTCCATCTGTGAAAACTACGCAACTAGCCACCACTTCGCGGCCCTGACCGTGGCTGATGTCAAAGCACTCCATGCGCCGAGGCACATGGGAGATGCCCAAGAATGCTTGCAGCCCCTCTAACACCGCTTCGTTGAGCCGAACGGGTTCAAATTTACGCTCCAGGGCCATACGAGCATTTTCTTGAGCCATGGAAAGTAAATCAACTTTTTCACCCTTTTTTGGAATGTGGATGGTGGGTTTGGTTCCTCGCAGGCTACCGAGCCAGTCCCGCAGCAAGTCTGCGTGGTCAGGCTCGACCTCCACCATGATTCGCGCAGGCACAGGCTCAACGGAATAGATTCTTTGCAGGACTTCGGCCAACACTGCGCCGTCAAAGGTCTCGATCTCGTCGAGGATGTATTCACGGCGGTTCACCATGCGGCCTTCGCGCATGACGAGCCGGTGCACGCAGGCCTGGCCATCCAGCACCGCTGATCCATAGAGATCCATGTCCTCCTGATCGGATGACGCGGCCTTTTGTCGAGTGAACCAGGCATCCAACTGCTGAAGCGCATCGCGGTGCTGGGCGGCCAGCTCGAAAGCCGAAATCTCTGCCGCCTTCCACATGGCAGACTCCAATCGAGACTTCAGTTCGTCCCTTTTGCCTTCGAGAAAGAGACGAGCTTCTTTGGCCTGCTCTGCATAGACCTCTTGCGAAACCACGCCGATGCAAGGTGCTGTGCAGCGGTGCAATTGATACTTCAGGCAGGCACGCCCCCGCTTGCCGTCAATGTCAATATCACAATCTCTTATCTGGAAAAATCGGTACACTAATTCCGCCGTCCGGTAGGCGGTGCTGGCGGGGAAAAAAGGACCGAAATAGAGCGCCTTGTCCTTAAGGATTTTCCGTGTGACGTAAACCTTGGGAAAGGCTTCCCGAGTGAGCTTCACGTAAGGATAACTTTTGTCGTCTCGGAGCAAAATGTTGTACGGCGGACGATGTTCTTTGATGAGGTTGTTCTCCAACACCAGGGCTTCTAGTTCTGTTTCGCAAACGATGAATTCCAGATCCCAGATGCGGGCCACCAGACGCCTGGTTTTGGCATTTTTTGGAGAGGCGGTGAAATACGATTTCACGCGGTTGCGCAGGACTTTGGCCTTGCCGATGTAGAGCAGATTGCCTTCCATATCGCGGTATAGGTAGCACCCCGGCTGCGTCGGCAGATCCGGAAGCTTGCGTTGCAGGAATGGGCTCTTGTCGAGGTTGGTTCGCGGCGTCACGGTTTGAACATCATCGCTTGAAAACCCGACGGATGATGATGATCAGGAACAGGGCGAGGCCACCCATGATGATCATGTTCCAGTTCTCACTGGAGAAATTGCTGAGATGGCTACTGTAATTGGTGGTGCTTTGTTTGGTTTCGCCTGCGGATTCGTTGGGGCTTTCCTGGAGTACCGCCAATTTGAATGAGTTCGGAATTCGCGAAAAACTCATGGTGAACGCTCCGTGGCTGGGGCTAGTAGATTCTAGGCCGTTCCTAACGTCCCACCAAGAATCCAGTGCAAAGCAAGGTGCCCACCACCGCCAGGATGCCGCCCATGAAGATGAATGCCATGGGCTTCGCGAAATTCAGGGTCCAGCCTACGCCGATATATTTGGGCACCCAGAGCCGCTCATCTTCAGCATTCGCGTAAAACATCCCCCACTTCCAATGACGCTTGATCTCTTCGGGCGTATCCCGATTCATGCGACGGACCATCAGCCACACCGCGAGGGCGATCACTCCGAAAAAGCCGCCCAGGATGGGTTTGAAAACCCATACTCCTAAGATTGGAATCAGCACGAATAGACTCATGAGCAGAAAAAGGGCAAAGCCGAAGAGCCCACGGAACATCGCCATGGAATGGGCGT
>JAYVXV010000085.1:0-2281 GCA_043784905.1 Holophagaceae bacterium
GTTTTTGCTTCCCTGCATTTCGGCTACATGAACAATGCCCATGGGGATTACGGTGGGTATTTCGAGCCCAGCATGGTGGTCCTTGAAAATGGTCAACGCTTGCTGGAATCGGATTTCAACACGCCGGTCCCGGCGAATTTCACATTGGCAGGTAAATTCGCGCTGGGTGCTGTGGCGGCGCAATCAGCCTACGTGGATTCCTCGGGCACCTTGGCGATCTACGCGGCCACTTCGGCGGACTTGGGTTCTTGGGCAAATACCATCGTCCAACCGCTTGGTTACGGTGCCCTGGCCAATGCCTACAAGGTGGTGATGGACCGTGATCGGGCTCGCGTCTACCTGTTCCTTCCGGCCCTCCAGGCTTGGGTTCCGGTGCTCTGGATAGATCGCTTCAACCATGCCGTGACGTTCCAATGGCAGCAATTCACATCGAGTCTTCCATCTGGAATCCAGGCCATTCATTCCGTCAAGGTCTTGAACCCGCGCGGCAAGGGGATCCAAGCCCAATGGGCCGTGCCGGTCACGGGCCCCAACAGCGCCACCACGTTGATGGATCTGGTTCGCGCGGATTTCATCGGGGTCCAGGCGCCCTCCCTTTCCGTCAAGGGCTACTTCGGATATGCAGGCACGCGCCCCACGGCCTCCAACGGCATGGGTGGTTCGGCTTACTACCCTTTCCAGCCCGAACTGGCCGCCTCCTACGGGCGTCCCACGGAAATAAAAACGGGCAACCCTTCAAGCCTTAGCACCTCCTGGATGGTTGCGGGCCTGCCCCAGCCATCCATTCCCAGCGACTCGACCTGGGCGTCGAATCTCGCCTGGACCTTCACCTACGACGCCAACCTCGCGGAAATTCGGACCTTCACGGATCCGCGACAGGTGACCACCACCTTCACCTACGTCAACCAAACGCTTTTCCCTTCGAATTTCAGTGATCCCGCCACGCTACGCGGCGTAATCTCCGCCAATGCCGTGGATCAGACGGCCGCGACCCTCAGCCGTTCCTGGGCATACAGCCTTCCCAGCACGACGCTGAGCACCTGGACCACCACCGCGCGCCAACAGTTCTCGACGACCAATGGCGGAAACCCCCTGCGCGCCGAGTACGCCTTTGCGGACTCGACCGACCCAAACTATGGGAATGGGGCCGTCAAGTCTGTGCGGGTGGTGGATGATTCCACCGGCACCGAGCTTTCAAACACCTCGTTGACGCTTGCGCTCACGGGCGCTGATGGCACGCTGAGCACCCCCGCCGGTCAGACCACCACCCGGCAGAACGCGCCCACCCAAACCGTGTCCTCGACTCTGGACCCGACTTCGGGCTATTCCACGATCTCCATGGTGACTTCGGGCACTTATGCACAGACCACCACCACGACTCTTGAAGCCCATCCGGAAATTCTGGAGCCCGCCCGGGTCCTGACCACCAAGACCACACGCACCGTCAACAACCAGCCCCCAGGCGGACCCACCCCGCCCACTCAAGTAATGGAATATGACCCCGCGACCTTTTTCCCGGCCAAGTCCTACGCCGATGCCGGAGCCGATGGAAAGATGGGTCAGACTTTAGGCTACGACACGGGGGGCCACCTCACCAGCACCGCCAATTTCGCGAGCTTCAGCGCCGCAGGCGTCGCGACGCGCACCCTGACCCTTGATGCCAATGGCCTGCCCAGCAGCGCGTCTACCACCGGGGATGGGCTTGCGGCCAATAGCCTTTCGGAGGCCTGGTCCTTCGATAATGAAAACCGACCCACCTCCACCACCGATGTCAACGGCATCACCACCATTGCCCGGTATGACACCCGTGGGCGGGTCGTTACCCTCAACCACGGCACCGATCCTCAAGTCGCGTACAGCTATCCCGACGAATTTTCTCGCACCGTCACCCAAAACGGCCTCACCACCTCGGAAACCCAGGATGGCTTTGGCCGCACCCTTAGTCGGGTTCGGGCCGATGGCGTGACCGAGGCCTACACTTACGATTGCAACGGGCGCGTCATCGCCGTAAGAGAGACGAACGCGGCTCAAAGCACCCGTTCCCGCAGTCTGTCCTTTGATGGCCTGGGTCGCCCCACGGGCGTTACGCCCGTCTCGGGACCCAGCATTGCCTATGTCTATTCCGCCACTGCTGGCGATAGCGTCGTCGTCACCACGGCCACGGGGCCGGGCACTTCGGCCACCACCACCGAAACCCGCGATATGTGGGGGCAGGTGCTCAGCTCGGTGGATCCTTTGGGCATTCCCACCACGGCGACCTACAACGGCCTGGGCCAGGCCA
>JAYVXV010000086.1:0-7616 GCA_043784905.1 Holophagaceae bacterium
CATGAAGTCGCACCCTGGCGTGCAGATCGCCGTCAGCGGCGGCGGTTCCATGACGGGACTCAACCAAGTGGTGGCCGGTGGCTGCACCATCGGAATTTCAGATGTCTACGCGACACCCGATCAGAACAAGGCGGGCATCCAGAACCACAACATCGTGGTCCAGCCTTTCACGCTCGTCACCCATCCCGGTGTTGGCGTCAAGAACCTCAGCGCGCAGCAAGCGGAATTCATCTTCACGGGCAAGATCAGCAACTGGAAGGAAGTCGGCGGCAAGGATCAGAAGATCGTCCGCGTCATCCGCCCCGAATCCAGCGGCACCCGCGCGGTGCAGAAGAATGAGATTCTCCACGGCCAGGAATTCAGCAAGGATGTGCTGATTCAGGATTCCACCGGCGCCGTCGTTACCGCCGTTTCTACCACCCCCGGCGCGGTCTCCTTCGTGGAGCTCGAGCATCTGGAAAAGAACAAGACCCGCATCGCGGGCGTCGCCTACAACGGCGTGGAGTGCAGCAACGAGGCTGTGAAGAAAGGCAAGTACCCCGTCTTCTCCTTCGGCCACGCCTATACCAATCCCACTAAGACCACGGATGCCGCCGTCAAAAAAACCGCCGACGAATTCCTGGGCTTCATCCTCAGCAAGGAATTCCAGGAGGGCACCGTACTGAAGGCCGGTTACCTGCCCGTGAGCTACGCTAAGGGCTTGAAGGCGGATCTGTAAACCGGGATTCATCATCGCTTCTCCCATGGCCATCACCTCCCAAGTCGCCGCGCTGGACGTGACGAAGATTGGAGCCCGCCCACAGGGGCGGGCTTCCAGTTTGCGTTTCTTGCTGGACCGCTGCGCCCACTCGGTTTTCATGACTTGCGCGCTGTTGGTGGTGGCTCTTATCGCGGGCATCCTGATTTTTCTATCCATGCGCGGCCTCGCGGCATTTATCCCCATGGCCAGCAATACGGGTCGAGTGCTTTCGCTCAGCGAAGTTTTCCTTTCCACAGATTGGGCGCCCTCATCGGACCGATTCGGCATCCTCGCCTTCGTGGCGGGGAGTTTGTCGGTCACGGGCCTCGCCCTTCTGGCGGCGGCCCCGGCAGGCATTCTCACGGCCGTTTTCGTGGCCCTGCTGGCGCCAAGCTGGATGAAGGCGCTAATGCGTCAAGTGATGGACTTGTTGGTGGGTATTCCATCTGTGGTCTATGGCATTTTCGGCCTGACTTTTTTATTACCACTGGTCAGCTCAAGATGGCTTTCCGATAGTCCCGCATCAGGTTTCTTTGTGGCCGCTCTGATCTTGATGGTCATGATCGTGCCCACCATCGTGAGCCTCAGCATGGATGCCTTCGAGGCGCTTCCTAAAACCCTCGATGAGGGCGCCCAGGCGCTGGGTTCCACCCGGTGGCAAAGCATTTGGCACGTACTCATTCCAGCCGCGCGCCCCAGGCTCATCACCGCCGTGGTGCTTGGAATGGGGCGCGCCATCGGTGAGGCCATGGCGGTACAGATGGTCATTGGCAATAATCCCGCTTGGCTATCCCTGGTGCGCGAAGCCACGGACCGCACGCCGCTGCTGCGCTTCCTATTCACACCCGCAGCGACGCTGACGACGGAGCTGGTGCAGGAGCTGCCCAACACGCCCGCAGGATCCCCCTGGAACAATGTGCTCTTCGCCATGGGGCTGCTGCTCTATCTGCTCACCATGGGCATCATTCTGGCGACTAGGGCGCTCGGGCAGCGGAGCGAAGCATGAGCCAACCCCGCCTCCAGATGCGGCCCCAGGCCTCGGCTCGGCTCATGGATACCTTCATGCGTGGCGCACTCTGGGTGCTCGCCTTCGCTTTCATCGTGGTGCTCGCTGTGTTTGTCGGCGCCATTCTCAAACAAGGCTGGCCCGTCCTGAATTGGGGCTTCTTCACCAAAATGCCCGAGACTTTGGATGCCGGAGGTGGCATCAAGCCGGAGCTATTTAACTCGGTCTACCTAGTTGCTTTGTCCCTTGCCATCTCCCTGCCCGTCGGCATCGGAGCTGGTGTCTACCTTGCAGAATATGCAGGCCAGGGACGGGCTTTAAGGTTTTTCCGCCTTTGCATCGAGACCTTGGCGGCGACACCTTCTATCGTCCTGGCGCTCTTTGGCATGATCGTATTTGTGCAGACCTTTGCCTGGGGATTTTCCATCCGATCCGGCGCCTTGACGCTGGCGCTGCTCAACATTCCAGTCATCACCCGAGTGACCGAAATCAGCCTGAGAAACGTGCCACGAGAGCTGAAAGAAGCCAGCTACGGCCTGGGCGCCACGAAATTGCAAACCATTCTGAAGGTGCTATTACCCTATGCCGCCACGGGCATTCTTACCGGTGTGGTCCTGACCGCCGGGCGCGCCTTCGGTGAAAGTGCCATCCTTGTATTCACGGCCGGAACCAACGCCAGTGCGGCTTTTCCTGATTTTCGATTGACGGTGCCTGGTGAAACCCTGGCGGTACATCTTTGGTACATCACGTCGGATGGAACCTTGCCCGATGCGCGGGAAATCGCCGCGGGTACCGCTGCCGCCCTTATCCTGGTCTTGCTTTTTATGAACCTCACCGTGAGGTTTTTGGATCGCAGCATCCGCAAGCGCACCCGCTGAGGATCATGAATGACGCCGATGCTCACCATGGAATCCGACGAAACCAACCTCGTGAAACTCCGGGCCAAGAACCTGGATTTTTCTTATGGCGAAAAGCGGGTGCTAGAAGGCATCAGCTTGGACATTCAGGCGACCCGCGCCACGGCCATCATCGGCCCCTCGGGCTGCGGTAAAAGTACGTTTTTGAAATGCTTCAATCGCATCCACGAAGTCGGTTCGGAAGTCCGCGTCACTGGCGGCCTTGAAATTGACGGCGTGGACATCTACCAAGGCGGCATTCACGAAGTTGAATTGCGTCGGCGCGTGGGCATGGTCTTCCAAAAACCCAATCCATTCCCAAAATCCATCTATGAAAATGTGGCCTTCGGCCCCAGGCTTTTTGGAGTCAGGGACCGCGCCACGCTGGATGCCATCGTGGAAGATTCCCTGCGCAAAGCGGCGCTCTGGGACGAAGTGAAGGACCGCCTGAAAGAAAGCGCCACGGGCATGAGCGGCGGCCAGCAACAGCGGCTTTGCATCGCGAGGGCTCTGGCGGTGAATCCCGAAGTGCTGCTCATGGATGAACCCTGTTCGGCCCTGGATCCAATAGCCACCGCGAAAATTGAAGAGCTGATCTTTGAATTGAAAAAAGAGTTCACCATCGTCATCGTGACCCACAATATGCAGCAGGCGGCCCGAGCCTCGGACTACACAGCCTTCTTCTGGTTGGGCAAACTCATCGAGATGGGGCCGACCGAACGCATCTTCACCAACCCACGGGAACGGATGACCGAAGACTACATTACGGGGAGGTTCGGCTGATGGTTCGCCATTTCGACACAGAACTCAAAGACCTTCGAGATGGCCTCATGGCCATGGCCGGCCAGGTGGAGGAGATGATTGACCTCGCCAAATCGGCGGTGGCCGAAGGCTCGATCTCCAAAGCGGATGAGGTCACGGAACTCGACCGCATCGTGGACGAGCAGGAGCTCAAACTCGATCAGGCCTGCATTGATCTGCTGGCCCTGCGAGCGCCCATCGCCACGGACCTCAGACTCATCGCGTCGAGCCTGAAAATCATTCCGGAAATCGAGCGCATTGGTGATCACTGCTGCAACATCGCACGCCGGGTGCCCTACATCCACCCACCCATTTTGGCCGGGGACGCATTAGAGCGCCTCGCATCGGAAACCCGAGGCATGGTGCGGCGGGCGGTGGATGCCTTTGTCAACGGGAACGCCGCTGAAGCCCGCCAGGTGATCGAGGACGACGACAAGGTGGACGCGCTCTACGTGCAGCTCTACAAGGACCTGTTGCGCATCATGCTTTCAGATCCGCTGTGCATCGAACGCGCCAGCCACCTGATCATCGTCATCAAAAACTGGGAACGCATCGCCGACCAGGCCACCAATATCGCCGAAGAAGTGCTCTTTATTCTCGAAGGCGTCAATGTAAAGCACGCTTATCTCCAGGGCGGGAGATGATTTCGCCGGGCACCGTGAATTGCCCACTCACATCAAAGGAACAACGATGCCACACATCCTGCTGTTGGAAGATGACGCGGACATCCGTGTGGGGCTGGAGCAACACCTCAAGCGGGAGGGCTTTACCTTAAGCAGCTTTGACAACGGGAAGGATGCCCTACGGTTTCTTCATCTAGCTCAATCAAGCGCCAGCGCGACCCTACCCAAATTGGACGCAGCCCTGCTGGATTTGACCCTGCCCGACATGGACGGATTGGACGTGCTCCGCGCCATCCGCGCCGACTCCCAACATCGGTCCCTTCCCGTGGTGCTGGTGACCGCTCGCAGCGAAGAAATTGACCGAGTGCTGGGTTTAGAACTCGGTGCCGATGATTACATCTCTAAGCCTTTTTCCACCCGTGAGTTGGTGGCAAGGCTCCGCGCCATCCTTCGGCGTGCAACGTTTATGGATGAAATCACCAAGGGGCAGATGCTCGGTTTTGGCCCGATCTCGGTGGATCTGGATATGCATGTCGCCCGCATGGATGGCGAGGCTCTGGACTTCACGCGCCGCGAATTTGAACTGCTGACCTATTTCCTCCGAAATCCTCGGCGGGTTCTGAGCCGTGAGAAAATCCTCCAACAGGTCTGGGGCCTCGAGTACTTAGGCGAAAGTCGAACCATTGATGCCCATGTCCGGCGAGTTCGCGCCAAACTCGGAGAGGCCGCCAACCTCATCGAAACCGTGGTGGGGGTCGGATATCGCTTGGGAAGCGTGGATGCTTAGAGGTCGTGAGGTACGAGCCATGAGCTATGAGGAAGATCGGAAGCGCCTTCGGCGCGCCTTAGATTAAGCGCGGCCTTTGGCCGCATCCCCATTGAACCTCATGCCTCATACCTCGTACCTCCGTTTTACCCCTTGGTAACCCTTCGTTCACACGGCAAACTGTAAGTGTTTGCCTGAACGGAGCACCGATGAGCCTCAATGCCTTGATGCGCTGGCTGAAACCGAGGGAGATGGTTTTCTTCGATTTGCTGGAAGAAGCCACCGCCAATGTTCTGGCCGCGGCCCAATTATTCGACCGAGGAATGCGATCCGGTGGACCCTCCACCTGGGCGGATTTACGCCGGGAAATGAAGGAACTGGAACATAAGGGCGACGAGCTGACCCACGAGATCGTGGACCGGCTCAATCAAACGTTTGTTACCCCCATCGAACGCGAGGACATCCTCGCCCTGGCTCATGCCCTGGACGACGTGGTGGACAAGCTGGACGCCGTGACCGAGCGATTCGTACTCTATCGCATTGGAAACGTCATGCCCGCCGCCATGGAGCTGGGCAGCGTTACGGTAGAAGGCTGTCAAGAATTGGTGCCCCTCATCAAGAGCCTGCGGACCATGTCGGATGTAAAGGATATTCGCACCCGAATCCGCCATGTCCATGTCTTGGAAAACAAGGCGGACTCGGTATTCCATGCGGCTCTCGCCCAGATATTTGAAGATCCCAAAGACGCCATTGAACTCATTAAATGGAAGGAAATTCTGGACTACATCGAAGACGCCACGGACCGCATCGAGCTGGTGGCCCAAGTGGTTGGTAGCACCGTCATGCGGAACGCATAGACCATGCACCCCATTGCGGTTCTATTCATCATCGTCGCCTTGGCCCTGGCCTTCGACTACATCAACGGTTTCCACGACACGGCCAATGCCATCGCCACCGTGGTTTCCACCGGCGTTCTCTCGGCGCGGAACGCTATCCTAATGGCCGCCATCTTGAATTTTGTAGGTGCACTCCTGGGCACCGAAGTCGCGACCACCATCGCCAAGGGCATCGCAGAACCCAGCGTTGTGGTGCCAGCCGTAGTGATGTCGGCCCTCATCTCCGCCATCATCTGGAATCTCATCACCTGGTATTTCGGTATTCCAAGTAGTTCCAGCCACGCCCTGGTGGGTGGCTTAGCGGGTGCGGTGGTGGCCCATGCGGGCCGCGATGCTCTGCACACTACCAAACTTAAAGAAGTGGGTATTTTTCTCGTGGTATCTCCCGTGGTGGGCTTTTTCATCGCCATGGTGCTCATCATCGCCATTTTGTGGATCTGCCGCCGCATGGCCAGCCACCGCGTGAACGTCGGATTCAGGAAATTGCAGATTGTGAGCGCTGCGGCCATGGCCTTCACCCACGGCACCAATGACGCACAGAAATCCATGGGCATCATCGCGCTGGCGCTCATCACCTTTGGAAAACTCACGGCCCACGGCGCCAAGGTGGATGTGCCCCTTTGGGTCAAGCTCGCCTGCGCCATCGCCATGGCCCTCGGCACCGCATCCGGCGGCTGGAAGATCATCCGAACCATGGGCTCCAAGATCGTGAAACTGAGACCTATCCATGGTTTCGCCGCCGAGACCTCCGCCGCAATCGTGCTGTTCACCACCGCCCATTTCGGTATTCCCGTGAGCACGACCCACGTCATCTCCGGCGCCATCATGGGCGTCGGCGCCAGCATGAATGTTTCTGCGGTGCGCTGGGGCGTGGCCGGCAATATTCTCGTGGCCTGGGTACTGACCATCCCCATTTGCGCTTTCCTGGCGGCCGGTGTACTGAAATACGTGTTACCGCTGCTGATGTAGGCCCGTGTAGGCTTGGGGCTTTGTGTGAATGGAAGCGAGATTGGCCCAAAGCACGGGCCCTTTATTCGAGCACCGTACAATTCAAAATTAGGTGGCAAGCCCCATGAACCCGCACAAACTCTCCGACGAAGATCGCAGCTTCCGGTCAGCCTTCGAGGCCTGCGTCGTCAGGCCGCCACAGTTCAATCACGAAGCTCATGTGCGGCTTGCGTACGCCTATCTCGCAGAGTACGACGTTGACTCGGCCGTTCAGATGATGCGAGACGCGCTTACGAACTTCCTCGAATACAACCGCATTCCGTGCTCCAAGTTTCACGAAACGCTCACCCGTGCATGGGTGCTTGCAGTTCGGCATTTCATGAATAAATCAGCGAGCATATCCGCCACTGACTTCATTGCAAAGAATCAGGAGTTGCTCGACAGCAAGATAATGCTCACTCACTACTCAGCAAGCGTTCTGTTCTCTGCGGATGCTCGTACCTCCTTCGTTGAGCCCGACCTCGACCCGATTCCGCTACTAGGCAGGCAATCGGTAGCGAGAGATGCCACCTAACCCTTCGTTCAAGCGGACCCGACTGCGTCGGGCCGCTTAATTTTTTTCGTTTGGCTTCGGCCCCACACCTGCGATCGGAATCACGTGTCACTGCCACTTGAACAAGAAGCCCCCCAGGATTTCGACTTTGTCATCGGTGACTGGAGGGTTCACCATCGTCGCCTCAAAGATCGGTTGACGGGTTGTACAGAGTGGGAAACTTTTGAGGGGTTGTCATCTACCCAGAAGACACTGGGGGGATACGGGAATGTAGAAGATAACCAGATCTCCTTACCCTCTGGAAACTACAGGGCCGTTGCCGTGCGATCGTTTGATCGAGAAGCCCAATCGTGGTCCATATGGTGGCTAGATGGCCGGTTCCCCGGTG
>JAYVXV010000087.1:0-2279 GCA_043784905.1 Holophagaceae bacterium
AGCTCAGCTGGGAGAGCGCTTCCATGGCATGGAAGAGGTCAGCGGTTCGATCCCGCTAAGCTCCACCAAACACGGCCACCTCGCGGTGGCCGTTTTCATAGGGTTCCAAAAATTTCATGCTCGCCTCGTTGAACCATGTCTCTCTGAACTTCGGCCCCCACGAGGTGCTGAAGGACGTGACCTGGGCTCTGGAGGAAGGTGAGTGCTGGGGCCTCATTGGTCGCAATGGCGCGGGCAAAAGCACAATCTTTAAATTGCTGCTGGGCCAGCTCGAAGCCGACAAGGGCACCGTGGTGAGGCCCACCAAAGAGCGCGGCATCCGCATGGGCCACTACGCACAAGATCTGGTGCCGGAAACCGGCGGGACGATTCTCGAAGAAACGCTGGCGGCCTTTGGTGACGTGGAAAAACTCCAACACGAGATGCGAGACCTAGAACATAAAATGGCGGAAGCTGACGCGGATCTCGACGCAGTGATGGCGCGCTACCAGGACGTGACTGAGGCCTTTGAGCGTTTTGATGGCTTCAGCATCCGGGCTCGTGCTGAAAGCATTTTACAGGCCCTAGGTTTTGGCCAGGATCAATTTGATCGGCCCGTAGACGCCCTCAGCGGTGGGCAGAAGAGCCGCGTGATGCTGGCGAAAGCGGTCCTTCAGGGGCAGGACCTGCTGCTGTTGGATGAACCCACCAATCACTTGGATTTGCCGAGCCTGCGGTGGCTCGAAGATTTCATTGATGACAGCAAAGCCACCGTCGTTGTCATCTCCCACGACCGTTACTTTCTGGACAAGATTGCCACCAGCATCCTCGAAATCGAGCTGGGCAAGAGTCGAGGCTACGAAGGCAACTACTCGGAGTTCATGGACAAAAAAGAACAAGAGCTGGAATTGGCCGAGCGTCATTTTGAACGCCAGCAAGACTACATCAAAAAACAGGAAGAATATATTCGCCGCAACATCGCGGGCCAGAACACCAAGCAGGCCCGCGGGCGACGAACGCATCTAGGGAAACTGGAGCGCATTGCCAATCCGCTTCGGGATCGCCGTAAGGTCAAGTTCTCCTTTCCTGAAACCCAGCGAGGCGGTGATGTGGCGTTGGTGTTGGACCATGCGGCCGTAGGGTGGGATGGCCAGGCGCTTTATAAGCCCCTTGAACAATTACAAATTAAGCGTGGCCAAAAGCTGGGTATCGTCGGCCTCAACGGCACGGGCAAATCCACGCTGCTCAAGGCCATCGCAGGCGAGATCGAGTTTGTCACCGGCAGTTCGCGTCTAGGCAGCCAGGTGAAGCTCGGGTACTTCGATCAGCACCACAAGAATCTTGATCCGCGAAATAATGTTTTTCAGCAAATTCATGCGGTGAATCCAAGGGCCCTGAAGCAAGACGTCATGGGCTTCCTCGGCAAGTTCAGCTTCCGAGGCGATGAAGTAGAAAAGCCGGTCACGGCGCTGTCCGGCGGTGAGCGCGCCCGTCTGAGCATCGCAACCCTGATCCGCGAAGGCGTGAACCTTTTGTTGCTGGACGAACCCACTAATCATATGGACATTCCTTCTATGGAGGCCATGGAAGACACCATCCTGAGCTTTAGCGGTGCGGTGTTGGTCGTGACCCATGACCGATACCTGTTAGGCCGTGTGGCGGAAAGCCTGTTGCGGATCCACGATGGTGTGGCCGAGTTTCGGGAAGGTGGCTATGAGGATCATCAGGCCTGGGTGGATCTCGATTTGGCCGCGGATGAACCGGACGAGGACATGAACCCCAAGGCACAAAACTCAAATTCCAAGTCCCAAGCCACGAGTTCTAAATCCCAAGCACTAAGTCCCAAGCCCCAAGCACTAAGTCCCGGGCCACTAGATTCTATAAAGCCTAAACCCTTGGATAAGGACGCGCAGAAAGCAATCAAACGCCTGGAACGTAAGGCGAGTGAAGCCGAGGTCAAAGTCGGGGAACTGGAAGAAAAAATCGCCACGCTTTCCTCGGAATTGGCGGCCATGGATCCCAACGATTGGCAGGCCTTCAGTGCGAAACTCGATGACCAAAAGCGTCTCGAATCAGAATTGGCCTACGCCATGAGTGCCTGGGAAGACGCCCAAGGCGCGCTGGAAAGGGCGGGGGAATAAAAAGTGAGGTAGGAGACAAGATGGGCCGCGTTTTGGGCCACCTTATTACTCCATCATTTCAACCCGGATTTTGCAGTTGTCATTGTTCCAGGCCCCTTCAGGCCTCGGGCATCAGACCTCGTTGTTGTGAGTCGCTTCGCATACATATGTGCAAGATCG
>JAYVXV010000088.1:0-2278 GCA_043784905.1 Holophagaceae bacterium
CCCAACGTCAGCGGCATTATGATGGTCCACGAGCCGGGCATCTGGCTGGTGTATTTGGGCTTTCTTAGCCTCATCCTGGGGATGGTTTGGATGTTCTATCTGAAACCAGTGCTCAAGCGCCGAGCCGATGCATCGAAGGGGGCCTAATGTTTCAGCTCTACGCTAATTTCGTCAAAGCGGAAACAGCATTCCAGCTCACTTACATTGCTTACTTTTTGGCCCTACTGACCTACGGCGTAAGCCTGTGGGCCAACAAGGTCAAAGATGATCAAGACCGCATCTACCAAGTGGCGCGCATCCTTTTTCTGGCGGCTTGGGTGCTCAATGCCTACACCCTCATCAGCCGCGGGATCGCTGCGGGTCGCCCACCTTTCAAGACTTTCTATGAATCGCTCATTTATTTCAGCTTCATTTTCGGACTGCTGACGCTGGTGGTGGAGTGGATCAAAAAAGTGCGTCTGTTGGGGCTCATTGCGGTGTTCATTGTTTTCAGCGCGCTGACCTACGCACTGCACAAGGCCGACATCGAAATCATTACCTTGCCACCCGCCCTGCAAAGCGCCTGGTTCCTGCCTCACGTCACCATCTACTTCACGGGCTATTCGAGCGTCACCGTGGCCTTTGTGATGGGCGTGCTGGCCCTGATGAAACCCGGGGATCGCAGCTTTGAGCCGGGATCGTTTTGGGCCCGGGCCCTGGGTTCCACCGAAGTCAATTTCCAAAAGATGAACCTGCAATGGATCCGCTTCGGATTTCTACTATTGGCCTGTGGCCTCATCACGGGTGGCACCTGGGCCAAATTCGCCTGGAGCGACTACTGGGCCTGGGACCCCAAGGAAAACTGGGGCCTCATCAGTTGGCTGATTTACGCGGTGGTCCTGCATATGAACTATGTCCCCGCCTTCAAGGGGCGCAAAGCTGTGATGGCCAGCGTCGCCGCTTGGGGCTTCATCCTCTTCACGTATTTCGGGATGGGTTATCTGCCCACCAAGAGTCAATCCATGCACGTGTACACCGAGCCCCCGGCCGCCGGCGAGAATGACAACGTGAATGGCGTGAGCAAGCAGATGTACTGAATAGCCCCGCTCCGCCAATCGTGGCAATCTGGACTCCCCTTCCTGGAGAATCCATGCGCCGTTCGATGATCCTCGGCCTTGTGCTTGCCGCAGCCTCCACCCTGGCCTCAGCCCAACAGAGCGAAGTGCCACTCTGGTTGAACCTCTCCTCGGCTCAAGGGCTGGCGCAGCCGGACTGGAGCTACCGATTCACCCATCGGTTCCAGGAGACTTCGAAAAACAACAGTCGGGATCTTTATGGCGTAGATGGTGGTGCCTACACGGGCTTTGGCGTGGACTTTGGTCTGCCCTCCTGGCCCGGCGCCAATGTGCAGATCTACCGGACTTCTGACAATAAGACGCTGACCATCGCCCTGTTCCAGCAACTGGTGACCCAGCAGGACTACAAAGTGGCCGTGCGCATCGAGCGATTCGACGAAACCGTCCGGGACCTTCATTTCACCCCCGGCGTCCGGGAAGGCATCGTAGGCACCTCGGTGCAAGTGCCCTTGTCCTTCACCATCGGAGAGTTCACCGCCCTGGCGGTGCCGACCTATTTAAGTTCCACCAGCACCCAGCGCAAGGGCCTTACCACGGTGGGCCTGGGCCTTCGATGGGATCTCAGCGCCCGCAGCAGCCTTATCGGCGAATACTATCCACGGCCTTCCAAGGTGAAGGATGTGCAGGTCTATGTAAACCAGACCACCACCCGCACCCTGGAGAATGGCTGGGCCTTTGGATACGCATTCAAAACCGCAGGCCACCGCTTTACGGTGATGGCCACGAATTCCCTGGGAACCACCTCCAATCAGGTGTTGGCAGGCGACTATTTGGGGGTTGGTCCCTTTAAAGGTCAGTGGGCCCTCGGATTCAACCTTGTAAGAATTTTCTAATAGCGCATTCTCTACCCATGAAAACCTGGGTCCCCGCCTTCCTGTTAGCAGTGCTTGCCTCCTCCCTCGCGGCGGCCCCGGATTTAGCCTTCAAGAAGGAAGGCAAAGGCCCCGGCATCGTGTTGATTCACGGATTCGGCGGTAGTCGCGATGCCTGGACTGAGATGTCCAAGCGATTGAAGACCAGCCATACAGTGATCTCTGTGGATTTGCCGGGGCACGGCGACAGCACACCGCCCCCGATAAAAGATGGCGCTGCGGACCTGGACGCCATCGGAATTGAAATCGCGAAACTCATCCGCAAGCAGAAAATCGAACCGGTCATTCTCA
>JAYVXV010000089.1:0-2276 GCA_043784905.1 Holophagaceae bacterium
GCCTCGCTGCGGTGGATAAGTGCGGGATGAAGCATTAGCTGTGCTTGGATTCGATCATCTCGGCGAGACGGCGGTCGCCCTCATCCGATGTGCGACCCAGCAGTTCTCGTGATTCGGCGAGCAGCGCATCACAGCGATTTCGCATCTCAGAGACGAAGGTGGAATCTTTGATGTCCTTCAGGTTGATAAGCACGTTCCAGATGCCGCCGCGCACTCCGGCAAAGGCTGTGACACAGCCGACCATGCCATCGGTCAACGAATTGGGATTTCCTACGGCCATGACCCGCTCGCAGAGTCGCATGGCCTCGAGACTGGCCTGAGCCGTGGCCCAGGGTACCGCCACCGCAGCTTTGAGGCCTGCCTGCATGGCCTCTCCCCGTGCGGCCTTTTCCTCGTCTGTATTTTTGGGCAGGCGCAGGGCCTCCATGTAGCCGTTGAATGCGGCGGTGTCCTCATCCACGGCGATCACTAAAGCGTCCTTCGTGGCTTGCGAGCCCTGGGCAATGGCCAACAATTCAGCCTCGGCCACGCCCGGGTTTCCTTGGGTGAGATTGGCCACCATGGACGCCAGCGCTGCCCCCAGCGAACCCGCCAATGCAGCTATGGAACCGCCGCCCGGTGCGGGTGTATCGCGGCTGACCTCATCCACAAAAGCCTTGCCCGTCATGGCCATGAGGCCGGAACTGGATGCCTTGGGGAGGCCGATGACTTTCTTATCGAGGTCAAAGGGTGCGACGTCCGCCAGCCCTAGGCTGAAGATCGCCGTTTTCAGAATGTCGCCTGAGGGGATGAAGGGTGATTTGCCTTGGGCCCGAAGGTAATGCTGACCCGATTGGTATAACGCAGGGTACGGCACAAGGCCCACGATCTCGCTGCCGGTGACCACCAGGCCTCGTTCTGCGGCGAGTATGCGCGTAGCTTCTAATACCAAGTGAGTGGGTGTCGCCGTGAAATCGGTCAGGTTGATGGAAAGTTGCGCCCGACCGTATGCCTCCACGAACCATCCGATGGCCTTGCAGGCTTTGAAGCGCCCGGCCCGGTAGGCTTTTTTGCCATGAATGGATTGCGTGGCATCAATCTCGTTGAGCGCGAGCAGATGGGGCAGATCGTAGCCATGGGCACCCTTGCAGTGCGTTTCCAGGGCATCAAAATTCGGGGCGTCGTGATCGCAATTTCCGCAAGGGAATTTACCTTCGCGGTAGAACAGAATGTCGCCACTGTTGAAGAAGGCATTGCTTTGATTGCGTCGGGCCACGCGACCCTTTTCCCGCAGTTCAAATGCGATGTCTGTGGCGTGGGCCTTGTCGCGCGAGTTCAGTGTGATGTTGTAGGCAATGAGGAATTCACGCGCCCCGATGATCGTAGCTCCTGTCTTCGCATTGAACTCAGAAGGCCCAAAATCGGGCTTCCAGTCTGGGTCCTTAAGTTTCTGACGAAGGCCTTCATATTCACCTTTGCGGACTACCGCCAGGTTCTTGCGTTCAGGCTTGGTTGCGGCGGATTCATAGAGGTAGACAGGTATTCTCAGTTCGCGGCCCACTCGCTCGGCAAGGCGCCGCGCAAGCTCAGCGCAGTCTTCCAAGGTCAGGCCCGCCACAGGCACAAAGGGGCATACGTCCGTGGCCCCGATTCGGGGATGCGCACCCTTGTGGGTGCTCATGTCGAGTACCTGCGAAGCGGTTTTGATGGCCTGGAATGCGGCTTCCAGGGCAGCATCAGGTGTGCCCGCAAAGGTCACCACCGTGCGATTGGTGTCGGCGCCGGAATCTACATCCAGCAAGGACACGCCTGGAATGGCTTCAATGGCGTTGGTGATCTGTTTGATCTTGGAGAGATCCCGGCCCTCTGAAAAATTAGGGACACATTCGACAACGCCAGAATTGGGGCCTTGCATTTGCTCTCCTGTCGCGCAGGCAATTTCGCCAAATTTGGTGCCAACAGCCTTAAACCAGCCTAACCCAGGATGGGCATCGTTCACGATGCCGGCGTAGGGTCCACCGGTTGGGATGCATTGAGTCTTGGGTGTTACTAACCCGACACAAGTGTGTTTTGCCCCATTTCTGGTATTTCCAGCATTTTTTCATTGACCTGTGGATAGATTTTCGTTTCCATCTTTATAGATAAATATCTTTAGCTGACTAGCCTAATGATTCGATTCCCGTTTTCTACCCCGCATTGCAGGAGGCTCCATGAGCACCATCAATCCTAAACTGCGAAATGCCGTTGGCATTTCCGCGCTGAGCGCGTTGTCCCTCGTCATGGTGGGCTGCGGTGGC
>JAYVXV010000090.1:0-7589 GCA_043784905.1 Holophagaceae bacterium
GGGGATGCCGAGCCAGCGATGAGTGAGGAGCCGGTCTAATTTCGAGGTGCGGCTTTCGGGGGGCGCGTCGGGCATCGTGGCCACTTCGGTCATCAGGCCGTGCAGAAATCCGTAGCGATATTCCGCCACCAGCGTCGCGGCGTCTTCACCGAGGTGAGAATGCAGAAATGTTTTGCTGGCTTCGAGCTGCGCGGTGATGGCATGGCGCGCATGACTTTGATCCACCAGCTTGGTGGCCTCCGCGCCTGCTTCAAGAAGCTGCAACGCCAGCCATCGCGGCTTTACCGCCAACGCTAGGGCCTCGTCCCTCTTGATGTCGGCTACGAGCTTCGCCAATTCGCCTTCGAGGTCATGGCCGTAATCCATGGGCCCGTGACCCGATGTTTCCGCATCGAAATTGCGAACTTTTGATTCGGCGCCCGCAAGTACTTTTACCAGTGCGGACTTCAACTCATCCACGCCCTCTTCGCGGTTGCCGATGGTGGGAATCACCGGGCCGCCCAGCAGGATTTCCAAGGCGGGGATATCGAGACCGATGCCACGGGTTTCCGCATCGTCCATCATGTTCAGCACGAAAACGATGGGCTTACCGAGTTCGAGCAACTGCGTTGTGAGGTAAAGGTTCCGCTCCAGGTTGGATGCGTCTAACACGTTAATGATGAGATCCACGCGGCCTTCCGCGAGAAAACTCGCGGCGATGCGTTCATCTTCACTGCGGGCTGAAAGCGAGTAGGTGCCAGGCAAATCCACCACTTCAAGGTGCTGGCCATCTATGTCCAGATTTCCGCTGCGCCGCTCCACGGTGACGCCCGGCCAATTGCCCACATGATGCCGCGCGCCCGTCAGCGCATTAAATAGCGTGGTCTTCCCACAGTTGGGATTTCCGGCGAGCGCGATGACGGGAGGCATGATGGCTAAGCCACGGGCTGAACAGGAAGCATCAGCATCCCGGCCATCCCAGCCATCTCGATGGGCATCACCAAAATGCAGGCACCTTCTTCACGGCGAAGGCTCAAGTGGTACCCCTTGAGCACCAGCTCCATGGGATCACCCAGGGGCGCAAGTTTTTCGACTTTGAGCTTCGCGCCACGAATGAAACCCATCTCGAGCAATCGTTGGCGGATGGCTCCCGTAGCCTGTAGTTGCACCACCGTGGCACTCTCTCCGGGACGCAAATCACTCAATAGCTTGGCGCCCTGAGGCCGACCATCCTGTTGATTTTGAGTCATTGTCTCAACTCCGAACTTCCAGTGTACCCCTCTCCTGGACCCGCGCAAGGTGGATCGAATCAGCGAGGACAATCAACGATCTGAAAGCAATCCGCGTTCAAAAGGATAAAAGCGATTACGCGGAAGGGTGCTGAGCCGGGACAGAGGGCAGCGGAGGAAAACCTGAGGCGGACTGAAATCAGAAAGGCCTTGTCCCTGTTCGCTTCCCTCAGCTCCTCCGCTACCCTCCGCGTGGTGATTTTCCCATTTGAATACATCAATCTGAGAGCCCGACCTGTTCCACCCACACCACTTCGCAAGCACCGTCGCCGGTATCGTCACGGGTCAAGGAACTTTGCCAATGCCAGCCAT
This sequence comes from Holophagaceae bacterium, assembly GCA_043784905.1. Classification (GTDB taxonomy): domain Bacteria; phylum Acidobacteriota; class Holophagae; order Holophagales; family Holophagaceae; genus JANXPB01. Next base: position 1,581 of record JAYVXV010000090.1, read on the forward strand.
CCTTCCCATCCACATGGACCAGGTAACCATCTAGGGTGACGATTTGGCCTTCGCGGATGCCCAGGAGTATTCGCTCTACACGTTTTTCAGCGGGGATCATGTGCATGTTCGCGGCGTGAGAAATGAGATCGCTTTCCGGTATCGGCAATTTCGATGCGCTCCAGTGGAACCACCGATCACTTTGCGAAAGATTTAACTGGTCCAGCACCGAAGTGTCCGACATTCGGCCCCAACCCAACGCCAGATCCAAAGGTGAGATGTCTGCGGGCCGATCCCAACGGTAGCGTTCCGTGGATAGAACCCGCGCGCGGACATGGAACCGCGCCAGGGCTTGAAAGGCGTGGCCCTTTGCGTTCCAGGCGCGGCCATCGGTCAGGTTTTCCTGGAGTGGATCTTCTGCCACCAGAATCCCAGCCGGGTGACGAACCGCCCGCGCGCTCCAGGCATGAAACCCGAAAGCGACCATCAGCAAAGCCCCTAAGAGCAGAGCCCACCTGGCCCGAAGCCAGTCCATCCACTCCGAATCATCGTCGAGCAGTGTCATCTGGACAGAATAGTCGGGTCAGCGGCCTTCGTGGCACCGTTCCACCGCAACCTCAGGCCCTTCGGCGATGTGCTTCAACAAGCTGGCCCCATCCCATCAAGGGCATGATTAGATTCATCAAGTTTTCTCAATGGAGTCCTCATGGACCTTTCGTGGTTCTCAAACCATCCCGGCACCACCCTTCTACTCGCGGTGCTGACGCTTATTATTTTGGTCATCCTGTCCAAGTGGATCCGCTATATCCCCAACACCCGCGTGGGTATCGTGGAAAAACTCATCAGCGGAAAGGGCTCCGTAAAATCGGGCCTCATCGCCATGAACGGCGAAGCGGGGTTCCAACCCCAACTCCTGCGCGGCGGTTGGCATTTCCTTACACCCTTTCAATATCGCATCCACAAGATGCCGCTGGTCACCATTCCACAAGGCAAGATCGGCTACGTCTTCGCTCGCGATGGCAAAGATCTTCCCGCAACCCAGGCGCTCGCATCCAATGAGCGAGCCCGGGATTTTCAGGATGTCATTACTTTTATGGCCAGCGGCGGCACCAAAGGTCCTCAGCGCATGATCCTTCGCGAAGGTACTTACGCCATCAATTTGGTGCAGTTCGTGGTGCTCACCGAAGACCAGATGTTCTTCCTGCCCCTCGACCGCAGTGAAATGGATACGTTCACCAAAATGAGCGCCGTCATCGCCGAACGCGGTGGCTATCGCCCGGTGGTCATCAAGGGCACCGAAGATGTCATCGGGGTCATCACGGTTCATGACGGCCCAAGCCTTCCGGCGGACGACATCATTGCGCCTTCTGTCGGCAATGAGCCAGACCATGCGGACACCTATCACAATAACTTTCAGGACCCGGACAAGTTCTTGAAGGCTGGAGGCCTTCGAGGTCGCCAGTTGCAGGTGATCGTGGAGGGCACCTACTACATCAACCGCCTTTTTGCGACGGTGGAACCCATCTCCAAAACCGTGGTGGAAGTGGGCACGGTCGGCGTGGTGGTGAGTTACACCGGCACCGAAGGGACAGACATCACCGGGGCCGATTACAAGCACGGCGAGTTGGTGGCCGTGGGCACCCGCGGAGTGTGGAGCGAACCCTTGCTGCCGGGCAAATATGCCTTCAATACCTACGCCGGAAAAGTCGTGATGGTGCCCACCACGAACTTCATCCTGAAGTGGAGTCAGTCCGAAGTGGGCGCTCACCGTTACGATGAAAATTTGGCGGAAGTGAGCCTTATCACCAAGGACGCCTTCGAGCCGAGCCTGCCGCTTTCAGTGGTGGTTCACATTGACTACCGCAAGGCGCCGCTCGTCATCCAGCGCTTCGGCGATATCAAGCGTCTGGTCGAACAAACGCTCGATCCCATGGTGGCCGCCTACTTTAAAAACATTGGCCAGACCCGCACCCTTATTCAGCTCATCCAGGATCGAAGCGCCATTCAGGATCAGTCTGGCGTCCAGATGCGCGAGAAATTCGACAAGTACAATTTAGAGTTGCAGGAAGTCCTCATCGGTACCCCCACCAGCGGCCAACAGGGCGGCCAGATCGAGCAGATCCTCATCCAGCTTAGGTCCAGGCAGATTGCCGAAGAGCAGGTGGAGACCTACACGCGCCAAGAAAAGGCCAGCATCAAAGAGCGCGAACTGCGCGAGGCCGAAGCCAAAGCCAAGCAGCAGACCATGCTGACGGAATCAGAAATCTCCATCACCGTCCAAAGCAACCAGGGCAAGGCCGACTACGCCCGCGCCCAGCAAGAGGCCAACCGCATCCAGACCCTGGCCGGCGCTGAGGCTGAAAAAGTTCGCATCATGGGCGAGGGCGAAGGCAAGCGCATCAAGGCCATCGCCGATGGTGAGGCCGAGCGCGCGGCGCGAGTGGGTATCGCCCAGGCCATCGCCATCGAAGAGCAAGTGCGCGCCTACGGCGGCCCGCAGTACCAGCTCACCCAAGCCGTGATGAACCGATTTGCCGAAGCCATCGAAAAAGGCCAGCTCGACATCGTTCCTAAGATCAACATGTCCAGCGGCGGTGCCGGTGGCGGTAACCTCATCGAGAATTTGTTGGGCCTACTGATGACCAACAAAGTCGGCGAAACGGTTGGACTAGCCTCACCCGTCGAGCGCGACCCTATGGTCCAGGCCATGCGCGACGAATTGAAGGCGCGCATGACGAAGAAAGTCGGGGAGTGAGGCAGTGAGGTACGAGGAGGTGAGGTTCAAGATCGTTCGCGCCGTTGGCGCGGTCAGTCTTGACCTCGCCCCTCATCACCTCGCCACCTCAAGCCGTTGCCACGAAATAACATTTGTCATTGTGATGCCGACTGGCATAAGGGGCCGTAACAAAATACCCAGAAAAGCACTGGTTATTTCGTAACGGCTCCTAACCCTTCGCCCGCTCCCGCTCCACCAACACTCGACGCAGGATCTTGCCCGAGGGTGATTTCGGAATCTGATCCACAAATTCCACCACCCGAATGCGCTTGTGGGGAGCCACCTGGTTGGCGATGAAACTCATCAGGTTTTCGGCGCTCAGGGATGCTCCCACTTTAAGCACCACAAAGGCCCTGGGGAGTTCCCCTGCGGATTCATCGGGAATGGGGATTACCGCCGCATCCGCCCAAAGACAAGGTGTCACCAATTTCGGGGTCCACGATCTTGCATTCATCCCCCGCCACCAGACGGCCCACTGAGCCCTTAGGCACACTGAAATCAGGCATGTCGCTTCGCAGAATCAGGGCGGCTCCGGTGGATGCTTAAGATGGGCTCGATGATGCACCTGCGCCCCGTGCCACAAGGTTGAAGGATGAATGAGAAGCTCAGACTTCAGGCATCGGGCCTCGTTGTTGTGAATGGCTTCGCATGCGCCGAACTCAACAACGATGCCTGAGGCCCTTTCAGTGCCCTTTCCCGCTCCAGGCCTGCAATCCTACGCCCACCACGATGATGGCCAAGGCCGCCCAGCGAATGGGCGGGATCACTTCTGCCAGAAAAGCTCGCGCCAACAAGGCGTTGGCGATGAAGCCCAGGGCGAGAAAGGGATAGGCGTAGTTCACGTCCACAAGACTCAGCGCCCCTAGCCAAACCACCACGCTTACGGCGTAGCAGGCCAGGCCCGCCAGCACCCAAGGCTGAAGCATCACCCGCACCAACGCGCCGAATTCTAGATGCAGGCCGCCCGCTGCGCTGAGACCTTTCTTTAAGCAGATCTGCGCGAAGGCATTGAGCATCACACCCACTAGGATCAGGGGAATGGCCTTGAGATTGGGATTCATGGAAGCACCTCAGCGGTTCTGCGGATCAACAGAATCTCACCTCCGCCGCTGGGCACGCGAAGGATCACTTCAAATTGTTTCCGCCGACTTGCCGTCATCCCCCAGGCGTCCTGACTCCACTCGCGATCCATGGACACCAGGCGATCCTCGGGACCGAGCATTTTTGAAAGCTCATCGAAGCTGCGAACTTCGGGCATTTGGTGATCCGTGTAGATCATCACGCCGCTGCGGATGGTCTGCCAGAAGTAGACCCGGCGCCCTTCTATGAGAGGGCTCACCGCCTTCGTCCAAGGATAAAAATTCTTGCTTGCATCCAACCGATGAAATCCCCAAGTGCCGCCGATGAGAAACAGCGCGAAAAGGGATGCGGCGGTTTCGCGCACCAGGAATTCACCTTCGCATAAGAGGCTTCGTACCGTCACGGAGAGCGCGCCGAGGGCCAGGACGATTCCACCTAGCCTCAAGGGACCGAGGACAGGCATCACCTGGGCCTGAATCTTTGCGCCGCCCGCATGGAAGAAACTCACCGCCAGCAGCGCCAGCGCGGGCAGCCAAAGCCCCGCCGCGAGAATTCCGCCCAGGCGTCGGATGCGCGACGCGCTCACACCCTCCACATAGATGGGCTGCAACATTCCCGCAAGCAGCAACGCGAGAAAGGGATAAACCATCAACAGGTATTTGCCTTGTTTGCTCTGGCTCCAGCTAAGAAAGAGCAGCGGCACTACGAAAGCAAGGATCAGGAAGCGAACAATGGGGGCTTTGTGAGCGGAACTACCTCGCATAAAAAGCGCGAGCGCCGGGAGTAGCAACACCCAAGGGAAAAAATCGCTGAGCATATATTCGCCATAGCGCCACCAGGGCTGGATGTGATCCCACGCGTGGGTGGCGCGCTTGAAATTCTGGAAGACGATCAGCTCGTAGGCGTAGTCGTGGCCACCCTTCCAGCAGGCCAGCGCGTACCAGGGAATCACCACCAGCATCACGATGCCGACGCCCTTCAAGGTCGAACTTTCTTTCAAAGCCTTCAAATCTTTTTGCGAAATCAGGAAAGCCGCCAGCAGGAGCACCGAGAGCACCACCGCCAGCGGACCCTTGGCCAGAAAGGCCAGGCCCAGCCAGATGTAGGAACTCCGAAACTGTTGCCAGTGCTCGTTCTTGGTGCCTGCAGCAGAGCCACGCAGCAATAGATACCCACCCAGCCAGCAGAGCCAGGCCCACGCCAACATGGCGCCAAATACCAGATCAATCTGGATGAACTGAGACTGCCAAAACCAGATGGGTGTCGCGCAAAGAATCTGGGTCGCGAGATTAGCAACATCGGGTTGCAGAAATCGTTTGGCCCAATTCCGAAAGGCCCATAGAAAAGCGATGGAGCCCGCCACCGAAGGGATTCGCAAGGCCCATGCCGCCACGCCATGCGTGAAGCCCGCACCGCCCGTAAGCGCATCACCCACCACGGCAGAAGCCTTCATCATCCAGTAGAAAAGAATCGGTTTTTCACTGTAGGGCTGGCCGTTGAGATAGGGCAGCAGCCAACTTCCACGCTCGCGCATTTCGCGCACACACTGGGCGAAATCCGGTTCATCCGGCGCCCAGAGATCCCGGGCGAACATCACCGCAATGAGCAGCAATCCATAGAGGATGACGATGCGGTGCTCCCGCACCCAAGCGCCCAGGCGTTGGCCCGGCAGGACCGGCTCGCGATGTTCTGAAAATTCGTCGAATTCATCCATTCCATTAGTGTCACCGGGTGCAGCGGCGGCGCAAAGTCTTGGTAACGAACGTAGGCAGAAGCGAACAACGACGATGCAAGAAAGGTCTACACTGGTTCTGCCTTTGGAGGCCCCCATGGTTATCGCATCTCTACTCGGTTTCGTCCTTATCACCGCGCCCCTCGCGGCCCAGGGCACCAAGGAACAGATCAAATCCGATCTCAAGGACGCGGGCAAAGACATCGGCCACGCAGGGGAAAAAGTCGGCCACGCCGCTAAAACGGGTGGCAAGAAAATCGGACATGTGGCCAAGGACAGCGGCAAGGCTGTAGGTAAGGGCGCAAAGGAAGCCGGCAAAGGCATCAAGGACGCTTTCAAAAAGAACTAATACCAATTTGCGATCAATGATTAAGTTAGTCATATCCAAACCCGCAGAGGCTTTGGACCATGTCGGGGTCGAGTTCGGCCTTTCTTAGGGCGA
>JAYVXV010000091.1:0-7580 GCA_043784905.1 Holophagaceae bacterium
GATCAAGTCGGTTCATATTTTTCGCTCTGTTTCTGATGACATCCATCGCATCTGCAGGATCCATCGAGAAGGCAAGGGCATTGCGTCAGAACGGGCTTCTGACTGAGGCGAAGAAGGAACTCGTTGAAGTGGTATTCGCGGATGAATCCACTAGTGACATCAAAGCAGAAGCCCTGGTTTTGCTTGGTGATATTGCTGTTGATGAAAAAAAGTACGATGCGGCTAGAGACGATTGGACGAAGGCCATCACTGCATACCCAACCAGTCCCGCATCGACGCCAGCAAAGGAGAAATTAAAGCTGCTCGACCAGCTCAGCCGCACACCGCAGAGCGCCGCTACGCTCGAAGCGAGTCCAATGGATTACCCTCCTGGCACGGTGCTGGTGGTTGGACCTGAGAAGTACGACTGGGCCTCTGTTCAGATCAGCGGAGCGCTGGGCAACGGCGCGGTTTCGATCAAGGGATCTTTCCGAGAGGCTTACAAGGTGGCGTCACAGCAAAAAAATGTTGTGGCCATTGTTGACGTAACACTTGATACCGAGGCAGTGTTCGAGACGGGGCGGGTGACCTGCTACGCACCAAACGGGAAAAAGACGTGGCAGGAAAAAGTTTTTGTGAATTGGGGTGGAAGTCCCGAGCACATCGCCCGTCGGTTTGTCGACAAGCTGGCGGTAAAAGTGAAAGATCGGAAATGTCCATGAACCTTCATCCAGCCAGGCCGATGCCTTTCAGAAGGTGATCTAAAAACTCACCCGCTCGCCGAGAGCGTGTGGCCGTTTCTAATCTGCTCACCGACCCTGACAGTCAGCCAGTTACGGCTCTTAACCGAACAGCGGCCCCGCACTGGGTTTCACGCCCAAATAGGCATAAGCCGCTTCGGTCGCACGGCGCCCTTGTTGAGTTCGATCCAGGAATCCGATCTGCATGAGGTAGGGTTCCACCAGATCCTCCAGGGCGCCACCATCGCCTTCGCCCAGGGCTGCTGCCAGCGTCCGCACGCCTACTGGCCCCCCTTTGAACTTGCCACAAAGCGCTTCAAGGTAATCCCGATCCAGCCCATCAAGCCCGAGATCGTCAACTTCATGCAACTTGAGGCAGGCATCGGCGATCTCAGAGGTAATGATGCCTTTGCCTTTTACTTCGGCGTAGTCACGGCACCTTCTTAACAGGCGATTGCAGATGCGCGGCGTGCCGCGGGACCTGCGTGCGATGGCCTCGGCGCCTTCCGCCACCATCTCAACTTCCAGTACGTGGGCGCTGCGATCCGCGATGACCGTCAGCTCGGAGCGACTGTAATAGTCCAGGCGATGCACCATGCCAAAGCGGTCGTGTAGAGGCTTTGAGATCAGGCCAGCGCGGGTGGTGGCGCCCACCAATGTGAAAGGGCGCAGGTCCACTTTCAGCGTTTGAGCTGACGGCCCCTGCCCGATGAGAATGTCGAGCTTGCGGTCCTCCATGGCCGAGTAAAGCAGTTCCTCGATGGCTGGGGGTAGGCGATGCATCTCGTCTATGAAAAGGAATTCGCCTTCGTCCAGGTTTGTAAGAATGGCGGCTAAGTCCCCTTTCTTCTCCAGCGCCGGGGCCTGGATGACCTTGCAGGACGCGCCCATCTCGTTGGCCAGCACGTGCGCTAGGGTCGTTTTCCCAAGGCCTGGGGGGCCGAAAAGCAGGACGTGATCGAGCACCTCGCCACGCATCTGGGCGGCCTTCAGCGCGATTTCTAGCCGCGCTTTGATTTTCTCCTGGCCGATGTATTCAGCCAACCGCTTGGGGCGCAGGGAGTACTCGCCCTCGTCCGGTTGAAAGGCGTCCAAATCGGGGTGTCGCTGATGATCCACGTCAATCCTAAGGGAAGCTTGGAAGATTCATTTCACCACGCTCAAGCGCGGACAGCCTTCACTTGTGTTGTGCCCTGATAAGGATACCTTTGACTGAACGACATCTGCACGACAGTTACTTCATTTGGAGCGGCCTTGCCCGAGCGACATCAGATGCTGTTGAGGGACCGCCACGGTTTTGAGCGGAGCTTGATGCTGACTCGCCCAGTCACCATGGGCCGCCAGAACCATTGCGACATCGTGCTCACCGATAGCATGATCAGCCGCTCGCACTTGCGCATCGAATTGGAAAATGGTCAGTGGTGGGCCGAGGATCTCAAGTCTTCCCATGGCACTTTCATGGAAGACAAACCCATCACGCGGGTGCTCTGGAAGCCGGGCGCTACGATCCGCTTAGCGGACGGTGCTTACTTTATTACGCTGCGCTCGGAGACCCAGGGCACCAACGAAATAAACATGCAAGCCATCCTACAGACCGCGCACCTGCTGGCTGAAGACGCCGAGCTGGATGACATTCTGGAACAGTCACTTGAGAAGCTGCTGAACATTTCAGGCACCGATCGCGGATTCATCATGCTGCTTGAAGTCGGCGAGCTGGTGACCAAGGTCCAGCGCGGCCTGGGCAAAGAGCTGGAGCGAAACATCCAGTTATCCCTGTCGTCGGTGCATTCCGTATTCGAGCGCGGCGAACCCATCTGGATCCACAACGTCACGGACAACGAAAAACTCATGAGTCAGCAGTCCATCATGGACCTTCAGCTGAAGACCATCCTTTGCTTACCACTCACGCTCCAAGGCAAGCGTATTGGCGTGGTCTATCTGGACTCCAAACGCATCATCACCGAGCCCGTAGACCGGCCCATCTTCGAGGCCATTGTGGCGCTCTGTGCCATTGCCATCGAGCGAGCCCGACTTTCTGAAGAAAACTTACGCAACCAGGTGCTCGCCACGGTGGGTCAGGTGGCCAGTTCCATCGTCCACGATTTTAAAAATGCGCTATTCGTGGTGCGCGGCCATGCGGAATTGCTCGAAGTCATCAATCCCGATGGAAAATCCAAACACCATGTTTCCAAAATTCTCGAAGCTGTGCAGCGCCTTTCCGAGATGAGCATGGACGTACTGGACTACGCCAAGGTCCGAGAACCTCGGCGCGAGAAGGTCGAGATGTCCATGTTTCTTCAAAGCCTCGTGGAGGCCATCCGCCCCCACGCCGCCGACCTCGGTGTGACTTTGAAGTGTGAAGCCTCGCCCTGCGCCTCGAACATTGAGGGTCCGCGATTCGCGAGGGTCATCGAGAATCTGTTGGCCAACGCACTGGACGCGGTGGGCGAAAAACCTGATGAAAGAATCGTTATCATCGCCTGGGAGCGTGTCACCGGGGGCATTCAGATTCGCGTGGTAGACAACGGAAAAGGCATTCCTAAAAAAGTTCTGCGGCGTATTTTCGAGCCATTTTTTAGCTACGGAAAAACCAAGGGCACCGGCCTGGGCATGGCCACCGTGAAGAAAATCACCGAGGAGCATGGCGGCTCCATAGAAGTGCAGAGCGAGGAAGGCGAGGGCACCACGGTTATCCTCACCATCCCCGATCACAATCCCAACCAGGAAAACACCGGGGGCCTGTCTCACACCGGAAAGAACAAAGCCCTGGGCCCCCATGCCACCAATCCGCCGACGCCCTTGCCGGGCACGACGAAGGCCCTCTAATGGCCCCAATGCGGATGGCCTGGTCAGGGGATGCGGCGCCATGAAAGTTGGCGCAATGAGAGTAGGCATGGGATTTGACGTGCATGGTTTCGCCACACCCGAGGCAAACCGCCCCCTAATGCTGATGGGGATCCAGGTGCCATTTGATCGTGGGCTCGAAGGCCACAGCGATGCGGACGTAATGCTCCATGCGCTGATGGATGCGTTGCTCGGCGCGGCGGGTCTTGGCGACATCGGTCAACATTTTCCCGATTCCGATGCGAGCTACAAGGGCGCAGATTCAGTGGTATTGCTGGTGCGCACGATGGATGAATTGCGGAGTCGAGGTTGGCGTGTGGAAAACGCCGATGTCTGCCTCATCGGCGAACGTCCAAAAATTGGACCTTATCGCCAAATCATGCGTGAGCGCATTGCACCCTTGCTCGGCCTTGTCCCTGATGCGTTGAACGTGAAAGCCACCACCACCGAAAAGCTGGGATTCACAGGCCGTGGTGAAGGTCTGGCGGCGCAGGCGGTGGTGTTGATCGAGAAGGCGTGATACCAAGTCGCGATCAAAAGATTAGAACCACCAAGACACCAAGGGCACCAAGAGACCCTTCATGTGCGAGCTTCGCAAATGAAATTCAGGCGGTCTGGCGATGGACTCACGCCTTGGTGCCCAAGGGTATAAAGGGCCCTAACTGAACCGCCAGAAATGCACTGGCGATTCACTAAGCGCCCCTAATGTGATCCACGCCAGACCGCCTGAATCTGCGGGCCTTCGGCCCGCAGGCGCTATGCGCCTCGCGCAGCGATTTTGGGCCGAAATCATGGGTGATGGAGCTTTGGTTTTTCTTGGTGTCTTCGTGCCTTGGTGGTGAGCTTTTATCATTTTGAATGCGAATTGGTATGAGATCTGTCGGTTACCGATCCCTCAGCCAATCCAAGCTCAGGCGTTGAAGATCCTCTTGGATGTTGAGCGTCGGATTCTCAATCACCAAATCCAGCAGATGTTTTTGAAGTTCCCCAAGCCAGGGCCCACCCTTGCGCTTGGCGATGGCCATGAGCGCTCGGCCATCCAATGCAAGGGCCCGGGTGTTCAAGGGCGGCTTGGCCTCGACGAGCTTCTGTAGGCGTGCCATGACTTTCTGATGTTCTCCGAGATAGGGTTCTTCGCCGAATCCTTTTGCCATTTGATCGGCGATGCGAAAGCGGCCCCACTGCTCCAGGGAAAGATCATCTTCTGCCAGCTTGTGCAGGAAGCGCCGGCAAGCTGCGTCGCTCCATTCCTCGGTGGGATGCGTACCGTGATGGCGCACCAGCGATAGCACTTGATGAATCAAGGCACGGCTCGCTTTAAGTCGCATCAGAATTTGTTCGGTGATCTCCAGAGAAATGGCTTCATGACCATAGAAATGCACCTCGCCCGATGCATCCACCGTGCGAGTTCTCGGTTTCCCGGTGTCGTGCAGCAGGGCCGCCCAGCGTAGGGCAGGCTCTGGTGGAGCGAAGGCAAGGGTCTCCAGCGTATGTTCCCAAACCGGAAAGCGGTGATGACGGTTTTGCCCGCAACCCAAAAGCGGCCTTAGCTCTGCGGTCCAGAGATCCAGCAATCCTGACTCAGCCAATAACTGCATTCCCCGCTTGGGGTAAAAACCGCAAATTAATTTCGTCAACTCCACCAAGACCCGCTCCACCGAAACCTTGGCGGCCACTTCAAGCCGCTGGGGAATGGCACTCAAAGTATTCGTTTCAATCTCGAATCCGAGCTGCGATGCGAAGCGGCAAGCTCTCAGGGGACGCAGGCCGTCTTCGGCGAATCGCTGCATCGGGTCGCCCACAGCGCGGAGCGCTCGATTTTCGAGATCCTTACAACCTCCGAACGGATCTACTAATTGATCTTTCCAATCCGGTTCGTCCACCGCAGCTACCGGCAATGCCATGGCATTCACGGTGAAATCTCGGCGCGCCAGATCCTCGCTCAGGCTCACGCCGAGCTGCACCGATTCGGGGCGCCGGCCATCCAGGTAATCCCCATCGCCCCGAAACGTGGTGATCTCAAAAGAATGCCCGTTCGCGATCACCGTCACGGTGCCGTGCTGAAGTCCCGTAGGCAAAGGCTTCAGCCCAGCGGCATTAGCTCTCGCGATTACTTCTTCCGGCATCAACGCCGAGGCCAAATCCATATCCCCGGCTTCGCGCCCGAGCAGGCGATCCCGCACCCATCCACCTACGACCATCAGTTGGGCATCGGCTCCGAGAGCATCTGCCACGCGGCGCAGAGCCGCCTTCATGAAGCTCCTTCGGCGAGCTGTTTCAAGGCATCACCCTCGACCCGACAGCTGATCCAATCCTTCATCTGTCGCGCCCCCATAGCCTCGTAAAATTGAATACTGGGTTTGTTCCAATCCAACACCTGCCACACAAATCGTGAACAATTCTGCTCAACGGCGGTGCGGGCTAAATGCTTGAGCAAAGATTTTCCGATGCCGTGGCCGCGCAGCGCAGGCCTTACGAATAAATCTTCGAGATAAATGCCGGGCTTGCCTTCCCACGTGGAGTAATTGAAGAACCAAAGCGCGAAGCCAGCGGGCTCGCCGTTCCATTCCGCCATCACCACGTGGATGAGTGGATGGGCGGAAAAAGCATTCCGGTGAATGTCCGCTTCGGTGGCCACGGCGGCATCTGGGTTCCGCTCGTACTCCGCCAGTTCGCGGATGTACTGCAAGATCAGGGAAGCATCTTCAGGGATGGCGGGACGCAGCTTCAGCATGGTTCTATGCTACCTCCATGGATCGTTCCACCGCTCTCCACTTGCATGAGGCCATGCTGCTCACCCGATTGACGGAAGAGCGGCTGGTAACCCTTTATAAACAAGGGCACACGATGGGCAGCGTCTACCGCAGCCTGGGACAGGAAGCCACAGCCTGTGCTACCGCCATGGCGTTGGCACCCAAAGATGTCATCGCGCCCCTGATCCGCAATTTAGGTTCGATGCTCGTGCGTGGCGTCACCCCTAAAGAAATTTTTTTACAGTACCTCGGTCGCACTACCGGACCCACAGCCGGACGAGAACACAACAATCATTTCGGCAGCGTGGCACGGGGCATCATCGCACCCACCTCCATGCTCGGCGCGCTCATCCCAGTCATGGCGGGCGTCGCCCTCAGCTTCAAACAGAAAAAAGAATCCAGAGTTGCCATGACCTGGATCGGCGATGGGGGTTCCTCCACTGGAGCCTTTTACGAAGGGATGAATTTTGCGGTTGTCCAACACTTACCGCTCATCGTTGTCGGAGAATCCAACGGATTCGCCTACTCGACCAAACCTGACCATCAAATGAAGGGCACCATGGCTGATCGATCCCAAGGTGCGCATACCTTTCAAGTTGATGGCAATAATGCGCTGGAGATTCTGGACGCCGCCAAACGAGCCAGGCAGATCTGCCTTGATGGAAAGGGTCCTGTTTTCCTGATTTGTGAAACTTTTCGAATGAAGGGCCACGCCGAACATGACGACCAGCGGTATGTGGAGCCATCTCAACTTGAGGCTTGGTCCAAGAGAGATCCCCTCGCGCACTTCGAGGAGTGGCTCCAAAGGCAACAATGGTCACCCGCTTCAGATCTGCCCAGCGGCCTATCAGAAATCGTCAATCGTCAGGCGGATGAAGCTATCTCAGAGATGGCCGCAGGAACCTAGAGTGCCGTATTTACGTACCATTTTACCACTCCATTCAATCTAAATTATTGAATATAAATAGTTTAAAAAAAGAATGGAGTCCCCCTTCCCCAGGTCATACACTAATTCAGTTGATATGTTCCCATCCGTCTAATCAGATTCATGGTTAGGTGGTTCTTCTTGAAATAAGGTTCCATGACCCCTGTCCCACAGTCTGTCTGCTTAACCTCTTCATCATTCTTATCAATCACTTACTTTTCATAACTTTTCTCGGAGGTTTCATGAGCACCATCAATCCTAAACTGCGAAATGCCGTTGGCATTTCCGCGCTGAGCGCGTTGTCCCTCGTCATGGTGGGCTGCGGTGGCTCTTCGTCCT
>JAYVXV010000092.1:0-2257 GCA_043784905.1 Holophagaceae bacterium
ACGCCTTCGGGACCAATGCGAGGCCCTGCTCCATCCCCATCAGGATTCGGAGGGACTGCTCAATAGCGTGCTCGAAGCCGCGCGATTGGGCCGGGACCAAGCCGCGAACTTGCTGCCGAGGCTGGGGTCATAACGAAGGCGGAGTTGCTTCAGAAGAAAAAATTGGAACCGCGAACGACGCGAAGAAAAAACATTCGCCGAGGATCGCGGAATGGGCGGAGGCTCACAGCGCGGCAATCTATCGCAACCAAAGAAAGAACTGATTCATAGCCAAAAGCGCCAAGGGAATCCGTCATGTGCGAGCTTCGCGGATGAAATTCATGTGGCCCGACAACGGCCCCACGCCGAGGAGTGATGACTGTGTCTGCGCTACATACGCGATTTTATGCTGAAAGTGTCCAGTTGTATAGTCATAGGTGGAGTGGTCCCCGTTGCACCACCAAATGTCCTGAGTGGTTAACTTTCCATTGCTGTCGAAGCAATTTCTGATCATTGATGCAGACGCGCCGGGTCCATCGCAGTCGAAATATTGAACTCGGCAATCTTGGGCACGGAGCGAGCCCACGGAAGAGGCGGCCAAGGCGATCAGGAGGCAGGCGAAGATCTTTTTCATGGGTGCTTATCCTTTGGTGAGTGAAGAGTTGCGATCTGCTGATTGTGTTTTGAAATCAAATTAATGGTGAGTTGCTGCCTCGGTAGCCGTTCGAGTTGGCCGGGCAATCTCTCTTTCCTGGGGCGTCGGGGCCGGGAATGGGACCAGGTCGCCTTTGGCGTCGCGCATGGTCAGAGGTTTCGGGAGCTCGGTCCCGACCTTTATTTCTGACTTCACGCTGGACCCTTCAGGGCCTAGGTCGAAGGTGTGGATGACGGCCATTGGCATGTTGTACATCAGGGCTGCCACGTGGACCGTGCCATCGGGCGAGGGCGTGAATGCCAGGGACTCCGGAAGGATCGGATTGGCTCCGCCCCCCTTCGTCGCATTCCGCCATTTGCGCGGCAAGAAGGTGGCCCCGAATTCCTCGCTGATCCAGGGTACTTCATAATCCGTGATGGAATAGCTATCCAAGTTTAGGCGAAATAATCGGCCCGTCATATTCAGATAGAAGTAGAGGTTTCCACCCGAGACACAGAACTGGGGGCCCGAACGCACGGGATAGCTGCTCGGAGTGCAGCCAAGCGTTTCGTAGCTGATCGCAGAAAGCACCTTCGGAACGCTGGTTGGCTCATCCCCAAGTTGAAGGATCTGGATGAAGGCGTCTTTCCCGCCAAGAAGCGCCACGCGATTGTCGGTCAGAATCACAAGCCCGGCCTGGACAGAAGGGTGTTGGCGGCGTGTGGAGAGATCCTTGGGAAAGGCCCAAACCACTTTCCAGCCTTCGACTCCATGCTTGAAAAGGGCATTGGACGCGACCCAAAATAGGTCTCCACCTTCGCCGATTTGGTACCCCACGTCCGCGTGCGAATTTCTCTCGACCTCGAACATTTTGTCAGGAGACCAAGCTCCGCCCGACCCAGACGTTGAGACGACTTTGTCTTCAAGGTAGTCGTAAGCCGAATCCTTGGGCGGTGAGGGCAGATTGCGAGTTTTGATCAGCTTGAAGCCCAGACCTTCTGGTTCAAAGATCGAGAGCGAGGAACCACGGATCACATGAAGTTCCTTTTGCCCGGAGGAATACGCCCCGACGACCAAGGGCATACCGAAATAGCCAACGCGGAAAAGCTCAGCTTCGGCGGTCCCGTAAGAGTTAAAGGTCGAAAATCCGTCAGGGGCGGGTCGCTCGGGCGCGGAGGCGTGCGCGGAGCCCCCAGGCACCGCAGGCATCTGGGTCGGCTGGGCTTGGGGCTTGGCCTCAGATGGAGGCGTAGGGGACTGCGCCAGGAGCAAAGCTTGGGCCGTTAGAGCCACTGCAAGAGATCGAAAATTGGACATGCTTCGAGACTAACTTGTGTAGTGTGTGTGTCGAACAAAAAATCCATCAACCCGAATGAGGCCCCGTCATCACCACTTCTTGCGACCAAATGGTAAGAGCCTCGGGCCGTTGTGTTCGCCGTACCCTGCGGGCGTGCCAGCGCCACGCGGAGGTGCTGGGGCGTTGGAATCGAGGTGGTGCTTCAGGTCGGCCAGCAGCCAGGCGCGGAATTCCATGAGGCGGATTTCCCGCTCCGTGAACAGAGGCGGGTAGCCGTCCTCCACGATCACCGTGGCGCTGGGCTCATCCGTTACGATCTGCGGTTTTGGGAACCATCGTTTTGAAAT
>JAYVXV010000093.1:0-2257 GCA_043784905.1 Holophagaceae bacterium
GCCCATAGCCGAAGTTCTTCGGTTAAATCCAAATCCAGACCCGTGCAGGGTTCGCAGTCGAGGGCCAGAAACGTGTGGGCACGGTTCGTCTGGGTGGCGGGATTGGGCGTGCAACTACCGAGGCTGATCCAGGTGCTTGAGGCGAATCCCGTTTCTTCAACTAATTCCCGCTGGGCGGCGACCTGTGGATCTTCATCCTCATCACAACCACCGCCTGGGATTTCCAGTGTGGCTTCGTCAATGCCATGTCGAAACTGCTCCACGATCAGCAGCTCAAGATTCTTGGTGAAAGCCACCACGTTGACCCAATCCGGGCCCTGCAAACGGTAGTAGGCATGGCCCCTTCCGGTATGCGGAGAAGTGCGCTGGGCCACGATCTGCTTGAAGAGCCGAGAATCCTGCCGGGTGGTGACTTCGCCTTCGATCCACTGGGTGCTGGGATCCATATTTTCAGGGTGTTGGGCCAGAAGGCGCATCTCAGGCGTTTCCCGGCTCGGCCTGCATACGGCCAAGGATGTGGTGGGTAATCATTTCGATGGCGCGGCGGTTCTCGACCCCGGTGGGCACGATGAGATCAGCCCAACGCTTGCTGGGCTCCACGAATTCAAGATGCATGGGCCTCACACTGTTTTCGTATTGCTCCATCACGCTCTCCAGGCTTCGCCCTCGTTCTTTGGTATCGCGGCGAATGCGGCGCAGGATACGAATGTCCGCATCCGTATCCACGAAGACTTTCACGTCCAATTGATCCCGCAGTTCCGGCAGCGCGAACAACAGCAGGCCTTCAAGGATCACCACCGGTTGAGGCGGCAAGGATTCTTCCCATCCGGTGCGATCTGAAAGGTTGAAATCGTAAATGGGTTTTCGAATGGGCTCATTGCGGTGCAGCGATGAAAGGTGCGCGGCCATGAGCTCTAAATCAAAAGCATGGGGATGATCCCAATTGATGGGACGTCCCTCGAAGCGGGCTTTCACCACTTCCAGCGGCGCGTAATAAGCATCCATATCCAGCAACAGAGCCCCTGCTCCGCCCTTGCGAATGCGCCGCACCAGCTCGTTGGCGACGGATGTCTTACCGCTGCCGGAGCCTCCGACGATCCCCACAAGCCAAGGATGATCCTGCATCGTGCCTCCAATCCTCAATCTTATGCGATGGCCGCCCGCATTGCCGTGAAGACCTCAACGCCGTATGCTGAATTCGATATGCACCTTAAATTTCAATACGCCGCTCCGCTCTTGTTGTTGCTGATCCTCGGATGCAGCAGCGATGAGGATCCCAGGCTACCGACGCAGCTATATGAGGACGCCCTGCAAAAGAACCAAGCAGGTCAAGGGGATGCGGCTCGCCTGATGATGGAGCGCATTGTCCAGCAGTTCCCAGGAACCGATGCCGCGAACAAAGCGCGTAAGGATATTTACCAGATCGAATCGCTGCAGAAAAAAGAGCTGGCTCAGCGACAACAGGAAGTTCGGGCGGCCATGAAACGGGCGACAGACGCGCTCTCCCGATTCAAAACCAAGACCGGCGAGTACCCGCAGAACCTTCGAGATCTCGTCCCCGAATACCTAGAACAGATCCCTTTGACACCCTGGGGCCATCCATTTCTTTATCGGGCCTATGTCGGTGTGCCCATGGAAGACCTAACGGATCGTCGCGGCAATGTAACCCAGCGATTCAACACAAAGCTCGATCACTACTATTTCTGCTGCCTTGGCACCGATTTCGAACCCGGTGGCGTCGGCATGGCCGCCGATATTCTCGTCAAAGATGGCGAAATCGTAGACCCCGTGAAGGATAGGACTTTCCCCGCCCTGCCAGCGCCTCAGCCGGTGCGATGATGTTATGAGTCTTGGGTCTTGAGTCTTGGGTCTTGAGTCTTGGGTCTTGAGTCCTGGGGCTTGGGCCCTGAGTCCTGGGGTAGATCCAGAGGCGCCTTCAGCGCTCTAAAAGAAAGTTAGGGGCTCACTATGCTTTCAGTCCGCCAAGCGAGGATGAAGGTATCCTCAGAAACTCCGACCCCAGAACACGGAGACTCAAATGAGAAAGCTCAAAATCATCGAGCACATTTCGCTGGACGGCGTGATCCAGCATTCCGCCGATGACGGCGATTTCCCCTACAGCGACTGGACCGCGCCCTATCGAACCCCCGCTGGCAGAGATGCAATCCTTGCCGCGCAGGGCGAGAGCTTCGATCTGCTGCTTGGCCGTCGAACCTACGATCTCTGGTCGGGATACTGGCCAAAGGCGCCGAGCAGT
>JAYVXV010000094.1:0-7539 GCA_043784905.1 Holophagaceae bacterium
TCCGTCTTGTTGAGTACGGGAAAGACTTCCAGGCCGTTTTCCAGCGCCAGGTAGGTGTTGGCCAGGGTCTGGGCTTCCACGCCTTGGGTCGCATCCACCACCAGAATCGCGCCTTCGCAAGCGGCGAGGCTGCGGCTGACTTCGTAGGTGAAATCCACATGGCCTGGGGTATCAATGAGGTTAAGGGTGTAGGTCTTGCCATCTAGGGCGGTGTACATACAGGTCACGGCATGGGCCTTGATCGTGATACCCCGCTCGCGCTCCAGGTCCATGTCATCCAGCATCTGGGCTTGCATGTCCCGGTGGGCCACGGTTTTCGTGAGTTCTAAAAGGCGATCCGCCAACGTGGATTTGCCGTGGTCAATGTGCGCCACGATGGAAAAATTGCGAATGAGTTGGGGATCAGTCACGAAAAGCTCCGAACCCGCCATTGTAACGCTGAGACCTCGAAACTCCGAGCTAAGAAGGGTGAGCGGGCGCATACCTGGGAAGTAATGTCGGCCTTGGGATCAAAATGCTGCCGACGCGAGGGTAGCGAAGGTGGCGAAGGAGCGAAGAACTACGGGCTACAGACCGCTCAGTTAGACTTGCCTATGCGTCAATTTCTCCTGCTTCTCCTACTCGGCCTTACGGTAAATGCCCAAGCTTCAAAGCTCGCGCAATTGCCGCTTTCCGGCCAGGTCACCGATGGAGAGCGTGCGGTATCGGGTGTGCGGGTTTTTGTGGATGATCACATTCGCGCCTCAAGGGATCACTACGCGCTGATGCCTTCGCTGCGTGGATTTTCGTGGGACATCACCGGCACCGATGGTCGCTTTTCCATGCTGGGCTCGGCGGATGATAAGCATCCGGTGCTCATTTTTGAAAAGGAAGGCTGGGGCCGGGACATGGTCCCCATGCGGCATGGTGAGTCCGCCACCATCGTCCTGCGGCCCGCCAAGGAATACCGCGTGGAGAAAGCGCTGGTGGTGCGTTTGAGCTTCGCGGATGAAGCTTGTGAACTGCCTGAGGATGAATTGCGACGATTACTGTTCAGTCGTGAACCCGGTGTGGCCAGCGCTTCCAACTACCTTTACGAAGTCTCCAAGGGCAGTCTGGTGTTGGAAGAAGGCGCCATCCTGAATTTCAAGGATCCAGTCCACATCAAACCCCGAAATGACGATCAAAGGGGCGACATGGTGCGCTTCGTTTTGGAGCAATTGCGGCATCAGGATCTTCATGATTTTGACCGCGTGAACAATCGCACCGGCGCGCTGAAACCCGATGGAAAGCCCGACCATCTCTGGATCTTCGCGCCTGGCTCGCCGAAATCCATCACGAACAACGACGCCCATCTCAAGGCTGTGACTTTTTTGATGCCGCTGCCCTGGAACGAGAATCTGATGTGGCCCGTGGTCTTCGCGACGGAGCAGGCGCCCCTTGGCAACATTGTCCACGAGGCCTTTCACGCCATGGGCGAGCACCGCGTGGATGACCTCTATCTCGGTTGCGATGATCCCAATACTGCGGGCATCTGGGATCTCATGGACGCGGGCCAGTACCGCGGCTGGGACGTGGCCCACGGTGACAAAGGCCCCTGGCAACAAGACACGGGTTACAGCCCTTCTCATCCGGGCCCTTGGGTGGCTGGAGAACTTTGGTATCGTGGCCGTTTCAAAGCGTTGGTGCCGAAAGAACGCATCAAAGGTAATGCCTGGGATGGTTGGATTGCACCGCTGGAAAGGGCCCCCGGCATTGACTCTCAGCGCCTGATCGTGCCCGACCCAAGAAAGGCAAATGCCTTTTGGGAACTCTCGGTGCGAAGGCCCTGGGGTTTTGATGGCGGCCGCGTGGGGAACCGCTGGGGGCCTGGGTTCGAGGGCCTCATCGTGGAGCACATTGATCCAGATTTGTTGACCGAAGAGGGGGATCCCAAAGGCCCCGTACGAGTCGTGGACGCCCATCCCCACAGTGTGGAACCGCCCCAGCCCCGCTTCCCCTGCGGTCGTTGGGAGCTAGACGATGCGGCTTTCAACTTGGGCATCGGGGAAATCTCCAAGGGCAGCGACGGACCCTTGAGCTGGGACGTGGTGACGGTGGATTCCTTTGGAAGCCTGCGGGTGCGGGTGAAATTGAAATATTGAAATAATGGAGATGCAAATGTTCCTGATGATTCCCGCTTTGGTGCTGCTGATTCCAGCCGCGCAAACACCCGAGGCCGTGCTTGACGATTGGCATCTAGCCGCTGCGAAGGCCGATGCGGACTGGTATTTCAGTCTGATGACGCCCGACGCCGTATTTCTAGGCACCGACGCGACCGAGCGATGGACCAAGTCTGAATTCAAGGCCTGGGCTGAACCCTATTTCAAAAAAGGAAAGGCCTGGACCTTCAAAGCGGTAAAGCGCCACGTGGCCTATTCCAAAGATGGAAATACAGCCTGGTTCGATGAGGATCTGGACACCCCAAATCTAGGCCCAGCAAGGGGTTCAGGCGTACTCCTGAAAAGCGGTAAGACCTGGCGCATCGCCCAGTACAACCTCAGCGTTCCCATCCCGAATTCGTTGATGAAACAGGTGAAGAAGGAGATCGAGGAACACTTGAAGGGGGCGGCGAAGGCATCGAAAAACTCTTAACCGCGAATGACGCGAAATTCCGCGAATAGAGATTTCGATGGATCGGTTCGGAAGGCTTAGAATGGTCATTGGAACTGGAGCGCCCATGTCACAGACTTTCACGGCCATTTTGGAGCGAGAAGGTGATCTCATCGTGGCGCTTTGTCCGGAGTTGGATGTGGCGAGCCAGGGCGGAACATTGGATGAGGCGCTCGCAAATTTGAAGGAAGCGATCTCGCTGTTTCTGGAATTCGCGGGCTCCGATGAAATCAAGGCCCGCACACACGGCCCCATCCTGGTCACCCAGATCGAGATTCCAGCCCGTGCCTCCTAAGCGACGGCGGCTGTCGGGAGATGAGGCGATCAGAATTTTTCAAGGTGAGGGCTTCTTGATCCGTCGCCAAACCGGTAGTCATGTGGTCCTTCAGCGCGAATGGGAGGGGCGCACCTGGACGGTGATTGTTCCCCGACACGCCGAGGTCGCTCACGGAACACTGGCTTCCATCATCCGGCAATCTGGATTGCCAAAGAGCTTGTTCCAATCCGATTAATTTACGATTCGTCAGCACTTTCTCGGTTTTCCTTCTTTCCAGTGGCCTACCCATTAACATGAGGGTCAGGAGATCCCCATGCGTGCGATGTTTTCTGCGGTCCTGGTTGCTTCATTGATTCCCTTTGTAGCGAATGCCCAAGAGCTGTCCGAGCGCTACAAGCCTGCGGCGGGGCGAATCATCGGTGCTTCGTTGGAATCGAGCGGGGCCTACGATCAGCTCGGCGAACTCTGCGATTCTGTGGGTAATCGCATCAGTGGCTCCGAACGCCTGGAGAAAGCCATCGAATGGGCCGTAACCACGATGAAGGCCGACGGGCTGCAAAACGTCCACACAGAAAAAATCATGGTCCCGCACTGGAAGCGCGGCGCCGAAAAAGCCTGGACGATTTCGCCCCAGCGCCATGAGCTTTCTATTCTCGGCCTCGGCATGAGTGTGGCGACACCCAAGGGTGGCATCACCGCAGACGTGGTGGTGGTGGGCAGTTTTGATGAGTTGGACAAGCTCGGCGAAGCTGGGATCAAGGGCAAAATCGTGCTCTATGATGTGCCTTTCACGGGGTACGGGCCAACGGTGGGCTACCGCGTGGTAGGCGCCTCTCGCGCGGCGAAATACGGTGCTGTGGCTTCTTTGGTGCGCTCGGTGGGCAGCCTCAGTTTTGATACCCCCCACACCGGCACCCTGGCCTACGAGGAGACGTTGCCGAAGATTCCATCTGCCGCCGTTTCAATCGAGAATTCCACGATGATGCGCCGCATGGCTAAGCGCGGCGACCGCATCCAGCTTCATCTGGAAATGGAAAACGAATTGATCCCCAATCTACCTTCGGCGAATGTGGTGGGCGAAATTGTCGGCGCTGAAAAACCTCAGGAAGTCGTGCTGATGGGCGGCCATCTCGATAGCTGGGACGTGGGCCAGGGCGCGCAGGATGACGGCGTGGGATGCATGATTACCCTGGGTGCCGCCAAGGCAATCCTGGATGCGGGCCTGCATCCCAAGCGCACTATCCGCGTGGTCTTCTTTACCAACG
Source organism: Holophagaceae bacterium (assembly GCA_043784905.1). Taxonomy (GTDB): domain Bacteria; phylum Acidobacteriota; class Holophagae; order Holophagales; family Holophagaceae; genus JANXPB01. The sequence continues at coordinate 4,174 of JAYVXV010000094.1, forward strand.
AAGAAAACGGCGACAATGGCGGCAAGGGCTATCGTGACGCGCATAAATCCGAACTGAGCAATTTTGTCGCTGCCTTGGAAAGCGACAGCGGCAATGGCCCGGTGAAGGGCTTCACGCTCGACTTCCACGGTGAAGGTCGCAACAAAATCATCACCGCCACGCCCGAAGAAAAAGCCCGTGCCGAAAAATCCCTGGCCCTTCTGAAATCCCTGAACCCGCTGCTGGAGTCCCTGGACGCCACTCACATGGAATTGGGTGGCAGCGGCACGGACGTGGGCTCCATGGTCGCCGAAGGCGTTCCGGGCCTCGGCGTAGGCCACGACACCACCCACTACTGGGAGATCCACCACACCAAGGCCGACACCTTCGATAAAGTCATCAAGCTCGACATGCAAAAGAACATCGCCGCCGTGGGGATCATGGCGTTTGTGCTGGCGGATATGCAGGGGACGCTAAAGTAGCGAACCTCCTACAATTGGTTTGAAATTTGTAATAAACAGGAATCTTGCTTTCAGGCACAGGTGGTGCGTACCATCCGCTACCGCACTCCTAAGGAGCGAAGACATGCTGAATCGGTCCCGCGTTTTTATTGCACTTGTGGGTGCATTCCTTCTGACCACGACGGTGCATGCCGGAACTCCGGCCCCGGAGCTCGACCCGAGCAGCCTCGGGACGGGCATTGGCCTTGCATCGGCGGTGATTCTCTTGTTGACGCATCGCCGTCGCAAGACCCATGTCCGTGCCGATGTCAGCCCTGATCCCAGCGATCCGTCCTGAGCGAGGGCCCCACTCGGTGATCGCCTTCGAGTCAGGCTCGAAAAGGCCTCGACCCCTCAATGAGTCTGCGTCCAAGGGACTTTTTCTAGATGGTTTTGGGCTGGTGATCAGCCTCGCGGTGAGTTGGTTGGTCGTCGCGACCGCAGTTACGGCGACTCTGGGGCGGATTGCGCCCCAGAGTCGCGGCTCGATCGCGGTGGCGCCCCTCGTCGCCTTCTTCATCGGTTTTGTGGGTCTCGACTATTTGCAATATTGGACCCACCGACTCTTCCACGGACGAGTGTTCTGGCGATTCCACCTTCTGCACCACACCGCTCGCAGGATGCGTGGGGTCGGGGCGTTCCGGCACTCGCTCCCTGAATGTTTGCTCAGTCCGGTCTTTTGGTGCCATGGCGTCATCGCCTGGCTGCTCGTAAATCCGTCCACCTATCTGATCGCTGTTTCGACCGGTTTCATCCTCGACATCTGGCGTCATTCATCATTCGAGACCGAGGCGACCGGACCAATAAGCAGGTTCTTCCACGCCGTACTCGTGACGCCCGAAGATCACGCCATGCACCATCGGGACCCAGAAATCGCCGCGAACTATGGCTGCAATCTGAAGCTCTGGGATCGGCTCCATGGAACGTATCGTGGTCCCGAGGGAGGTTCCGCAATGTATGGCGTTGCCAACGCAGACGGCCCTCTGCGCTTGCTCTTTGGTGCAGCGCGAACCGTCGCAACAGTGCGTGAGGGTGAATGAATCGTAACCTCCGATACGCTGGACTGGCGGTTATCACCCTCTGGCTCGCACAAGTTGTCGTCGTGATTTGTGTGGCTATGACGGCCCTCGACCTAGCTGGATTCGAGGCCGGAATGACGCGGGTGCTCCTGGCGCTTGTCCAGCGCCCCACTTTGATTGGCGCGCTCTCTGGGCTCGCGTTCATGGGCATTGCGAGTCACTTCTCCTCCTTCACGGCACGGGAGACCGAGTGGGTCGGGCCTCGCTCCACCGCGCGGTTTTCTGCCTTCATGCTGCTCACCGCACTCGCCTTTGGCCTGGGTGTGGTTGCTTGTTTGAATGTGGCTTTTGAACCGCTTTTTTTGGCACTCCCACGACGGAATATTTTGTTGCTGATGGGGGCGCTAAGCCTGGTGCTTACGGGCTTCATGGTGATGCGTGCGATGCGACGATTTCCCTCTGATCTGGTGCGCTATTCGCTCCAGGTTTTCGTGGGCGGCCTGGCCACGGGCGGTGCGGCAGCGGTGCTATCCGTCTACCGCATCGGGTTTCTGCAGCGTGGAACCCTGCTTGGGGTGGATGCCATCGTCCACCTGCTCTACGGTAATGCTCGCAGTGATCTAGCCCAGAATGCGGTGGGGACGACCCTGTTTCGCGTTCGGATATTTCCGGCTTGCTCGGGCGTCGAGAGCATGGCTCTCGGGGTGCTGCTGTTGGGTATCTACTTGTTCCTGGTAAGACGACATTTACGATTTCCGCGCGCATTCCTTCTCTTTCCAGTCCTCATCAGCGCTCTCGCACTGGTGAATATCTGTCGCATCGTGGCCTACATCGCGATCGGCCAGCATGCATCGCAAGCCTCTATTGACGCATTCCACTCGGCAACTGGATGGCTGGCCTTCGCCGTAACGATTGCGCTCGTGATTCCCGTCGCAGAAATCCTTCTCAAGCTCCGTATTCAAGGCACGGATGAGGTTGCGACTCCAAACGATGCGGCCCCTTATTTGGTGCCTTTAATTGCCTCAATGTTAGTGGCCGTGGCGCTGTCGGTGCTTGCGCTCGATGCGACGCCCTTCGAGTACCTTCGCTACCTGGTGGCGGCCACGGCGGTCTTCTGGTTCAGGCGCCGCATCGGCGATTTCCACGGTTCTTTCGGACTCGTACCCATGGTTGTGGGTGCCCTTGTCGCGGCGCTCTACATCGTCGCCTCGCCGCCAAACACGATTCCACCCCCCTTCGTGGCCGCTGTTTTCGAGGGCGCCAATCCAGTCAAGGTGGGCGCTTATGTCGTCGGCTACGCGCTCATAACCCCCCTCGTGGAAGAGCTCGCATTCCGCGGCTATCTGCTACGCCGCATACACTCACCCGACTTCAAAGCGGTTCCATTCGCACAGGTCGGCTGGCCTGCGATTTTAATTTCGTCACTGGCCTTCGGCGCCATGCACGGTGCCATTCTCCAGGGCACACTCGCAGGCCTCGCCTTCGGATTCGTTGCTCGCAAGACCGGGATCCGCGGCGCATTCGTCACTCATGCGGTGGCAAATGGTCTCCTCGTAACCTACGCCGCGTTTACCCATCGGTTGGGTGTCATCGGTTAGGGACCGTTGAAAAATAACCAGCGCTCTTCTGGTTATTTTGCTACGGACCCTTATGCCGGACGAAGTCCGGCGCGATGGGTGGTGCTCTGAGCAGTATCGAAGGGCTACGGACCCTTTCACCCTAAAGGGTATAAAGAGCCCTAACTGAACCGCCAGAAAAGGCAGGCGATTCACTAATACCAATTTGCGATCAATGATTAAGTTAGTCATATCCAAACCCGCAGAGGCTTTGGACCATGTCGGGGTCGAGTTCGGCCTTTCTTAGGGCGA
>JAYVXV010000095.1:0-7523 GCA_043784905.1 Holophagaceae bacterium
TCGGCGCATGGTGGGCCTTTTGGGCCACGCAGCGAGAGCAGCGGCAGCTGGACATGGCGATGGAACGCGCGAATTAGGGGCCGCAGCTAGGGGTTATCCTGATCAAGTCTTGAATGCCGGAGTCCCGCATGATTCGTAAGCAAGAAGCCCTCGACTACCACGCCAATGGCCGCAAAGGGAAGATCGAGGTGGTCCCTACCAAGCCCACCAGTACCGCACGGGATTTGGCGCTGGCCTACACTCCCGGCGTGGCGGAGCCCTGTCTGGAGATCGAAAAAAATCCTGAGGACGCATACAAGTACACGGCCAAAGGAAATCTGGTAGCGGTTATCTCTAACGGAACGGCGGTGCTGGGCCTGGGCAACATCGGGGCCTTGGCTAGCAAGCCCGTGATGGAAGGGAAAGGTGTTCTCTTCAAGCGCTTTGCGGACATTGATGTGTTCGACATCGAAGTGAACGAAACAGATCCTGAAAAATTTATTCAGATTGTGAAGGCGCTCGAGCCCACCTTTGGAGGCATCAATCTCGAGGACATCAAGGCTCCGGAATGTTTCGAAATCGAGAAACGATTGAAAGCGGAGATGAATATTCCGGTCTTTCATGACGATCAGCACGGCACCGCCATCATCAGCACCGCTGCGCTGTTCAACGCCGCAGAGCTGGTGGGCAAGCAATTAGAAGATATGAAAGTCGTCTTTAGCGGCGCGGGGGCTGCGGCCATTGCCTGTGCGGACATGATGATCGCCGCCGGTGTGCGGCTTGAGAATCTGTGGCTCTGTGACACCAAGGGGCTGGTGTACGAAGGACGCACCGAAGGGATGAATGAGTACAAAGAAAAATTCAAGAAACCGACCCATTTGCGAACGCTCGGCGAGATCATATCGGGCGCAGATCTCTTCGTGGGTTGTTCGTCAAAAGGCGTATTGACGCCAGAGATGGTGGCCAGCATGGGGCCACACCCCATCGTTTTCGCCATGGCGAATCCTGATCCTGAAATTGATTATCCGGTGGCGAAAGCCGTGCGCAATGACATCATCATGGCCACGGGCCGGAGCGATTTTCCAAACCAGGTTAATAACGTTTTGGGTTTTCCTTTCATCTTTCGTGGCGCTCTGGATTGTCGAGCCACAGAGATCAACGAAGCCATGAAACTAGCCGCAGCGAAGGCCCTGGCCGCGCTGGCGAAGGCTGACGTGCCCGAGAGCGTGTCCAAGGCCTACGCGGGACAAAAATTCACTTTTGGCCCCGAGTACATCATTCCCAAGCCCTTTGATCCCCGTGTGTTGTTGTGGGTTGCTCCGGCGGTGGCGAAAGCCGCCATGGAGAGCGGCGTGGCGAAAGCACCCATCGCCGATTTCGCTAAGTACCGTGAGCAGCTAGAAGGTTTGCAAGGCCGCAGCAAGGACGTGATTCGCACCGTGCTCAATCGCGCTAAGGAGGATCCCAAGCGGGTGGTTTTCCCTGAAGGCGATCATCCACAAATTCTTCGCGCCTGTCAGGCCATGGTGGACGAAGGCATCTGCACGCCCATCCTATTGGGCAAAGTGGATCGAATCCGCGATCTCATCGCAGAATTGAATCTTGATCTTCACGATGTGGAAATCCTCGATCCGCAAACCGTGGACTGGCGCCAATCTGCGGTGGATCTTTATTACGATCTGCGAAAACGCAAAGGCATCACGCACTTCGAGGCGGATCGTCAGACCAAGCGCCGCATCGTTTTTGGCGCACTCATGTGCCGCATGGGACGCGCAGATGGCCTGGTGGCGGGCCTTACGCAGTACTATCCGGAAACCATTCGACCTTGTCTTGAAATCATCGGTACCAAAGAAGGCGTGCGAAAAGTTTGCGGTGTCTACACGCTGGTACTGAAAAATCGAGTGGTGTTCTTCGCCGATACGACGATGAATATTGAACCGACCGCAGAAGAACTGGCAGAGATTGCGCTGCTAACCGCCGACCTGGTGCAGAATCGCTTCGGCATGGAGCCTCGCATTGCCATGCTTTCGTTCAGTAATTTCGGCAGCGTTAATCATCCCGCCGCCAAGAAAATGCAGAAAGCCGCCTTGCTGGTAAAGCAGATGAGGCCTGACCTCCATTGCGACGGTGAGATGCAGGCGGATACGGCGCTGAGTGCGGACATCCTGGCGGAAAACTATCCCTGGTCCGATGTTCAGGGCGGCGCCAACGTTCTAATTTTCCCCGGTTTGGCCAGCGGCAATATCGCTTACAAACTCATCCAGCGCTTAGCCAATGCCGAGGTCATCGGCCCCATCACCTGCGGCCTGAAACAACCCGCGAACGTCCTGCAACGGCATTCTGACCTGAACGACATCCTTCACTTGACCGCGCTGACGGTAGTGGAAGCCCAGCAGAAATAAGGGATGCCCCGATAGGTTGCCGAGTCCAAGACCAACAACGATGCCCAACGCCTGTTGATGTTGGGCACAATCGCAACATCCGGATTAACCCGGATTTTGCAGTTGGGCTCAAGGCGAGAAGGCATCGGGCCTCAGACTTCAGGCATCGTTGTTGATTTTAGATTAGCCATCTCGCACACATGTATGCGAAGCAACCCACAACAACGAGGCCTGATGCGGCCTGGAACAATGGCAACTGCAAAATCCGGGATTAATTCATGTTGATCCGATAGCCAACGCCGGGTTCGGTTAAAAAATGCTGGGGCCGCGAGGGATCAGATTCCAGCTTGTGTCGAAGCTGCCCCATGTAGATCCGGAGGTAATGGACCTGCTCTGCTTGGCCGGGCCCCCAGACTTCAGTGAGTAGTTGGGCATGGGTTGCGACTCTTCCCGCACGGCGAATCAAAGCGCCCAGCAACCGGTACTCCAGCGGCGTCAGACGCACTAATTCGCCGTCTCGCGTGACCTGTCGGGTGATGAGATCAACCTTCAGACCTTTGGATTCAAAGACCTCACTGGCCTGTTCAGTCCTCGCCGCATTCCGGAGACCCACGCCGATACGGGCCAGCAGCTCTGCTGCGCCGAATGGCTTGGTCACGTAATCGTCGGCGCCTAAGTTCAGGGCGATCACCTTGTCCAATTCTTGATTCCGGGCGGAAAGAATAATGACGGGCTTCCGGCTCCAGGTGCGCAATTCCTGAAGCACCCGAAGCCCATCGCGGTCCGGCAATCCGAGGTCCAGCAGCACCAGGTCTGGGTTGTGGCTGCGCGCCAGATCGAGCCCCTCTTGACCCGTCGCGGCCAAGAGCACTTGGTAGCCCTGCTTTTGTAGAGTGGGTTTCAAAAATCGTTTGAGCGCGGGCTCGTCCTCAATAATGAGCAGCAGGGGCTGGTTCACGGCGCTTCCTCCTCGAGCGGCGCCAGAGGGGCATCACTTTCCACGGGAAGCAGAACCCTAAACGAGGCTCCCCCTCCCTCCTGCGGCAGGACTTCGATGGACCCGCCGTGAGCTTGAGTGATCGCCCGGCAGATGGCGAGGCCCAGGCCCACGCCGCCATCCCCACCGCCCGGCATTCTTACGAATTTCCCAAAGATCCGGTCCCGCTGATCCACGGGAATGCCCGGCCCGTGGTCGGATACATCCATCACCAAAAGATCGCCCTGACGATGAGCGGATATTTCCACAGGGGATCCTGGCGCATGGCGAAGCGCGTTCTCGATGAGGTTGATGAGCAGCTGCTCCACGAGCACACCGTCCATGCGGATGAGGGGCAAATCCTCCTGGAGCCTGACCACCACCGGCAAGGGCCCCAGCCGCGCTTCGAGCCGGGTGAGGGCCGCGCCGATAATCTCCTCCAGGGCCTGCCAGTCCTTCCGGATGGAGCTGCCACCGTTCTCCAACCGCGTCATGTCAATGAGGTTGGTGATAAGGCGCGTGAGCCGTTCTGATTCGTCCACGATCATGGTGAGGAGATCTTCTTCCGCAGCGCTAGGCCGTGCGTCGTCCTTCAGGAGGAGGCTGCTGGCTGCTCCCTGGATGGCTGCGAGCGGTGTGCGGAGATCATGGGAAACGGCGCTCAAAAGCGTGCTGTGGGTGCGTTCTCGTTCGGCCTCCACAAGGGCGGCGCGGGCCCGCTCTGCAAGCCCCACACGGTTGTAGGCCTGGGCGATTTGAACTTCAAAAGCCTGACGGAGGCTACTCCATTCCTCGATGATTTCGTCGCCGAAGGCCGAATGCAGTTGCTCCTTGCTCACGGTGACCACTTGTTCTCGGGTGGCCGCTTGAGAGAGCGCCAGGCTCAAGTGATACAGCGCGTCGGTTTCAGTGGCCTGGGCCTGAACCGTGCGCACTTGTTCCTGCAATCGCTCCACCAGTTCTGCGACTAGCTGGGCGATGAGAAGCATCGCGCAAAAAATAAAAAGATTGGGCCAGTTCGCGACCTCGAACGTAAATGCGGGCGTCTCGAAGAAATAGTCGAAGGATAAAAGACTGAGCAGACAAGCGAGAAAGGAGGCCCCGTGCCCAAAGCGCCACGCAACCGCCACCACGCCCACGAGAAAAATCATCAAAGTTGCCGGGAGATTCTCTCCCCGACCGAGCCCCCAGGCAAGCCCCGTGCAGAGCGCGACGATCAGAAAACTTGCGGAGTAGGCTAACGCGCGACGACGACGCGTGATGGAACCGTAAGCAGCTTGGCTGGGTAAATTCACATCCCCGTTATCCCATTGAGTCGTCCTATCCGGGGGGATAAAAATTCCATAAAGATCGTGGTCGGCAACGCCTGATCGGGTTACTTGCACCCTAGGCTTGGATCCATACAAGCCGCACCGCGTGTGTGCGGCCCATGTTCCCCACTGCTCCCCAACAACCCCGCGATTCCGGAGGTTCAGGCGCCATGCTTCGCCATGTTTCATTTACCTGGATGCCGTGCGTCCTACTGGTTTGCAATCCAGGATTTGCCGAAAATGCGGTGCCCCGGATGATGAGCCTTCAGGGTGCCCGGCAGCTCGCGCTGGCACGCAATTGGGATCTGCTCGCCGCGAAGAGTGATTTGGATCAAGCCGAGGCGCAGCGCCTTATCGCGAAGGAATTTCCGAACCCCTCACTCAACCTTTCGGTCAGCAAGATCAATACGGATCACACTCCCAACGGAACCTACCTGGGCAATGGATTTTGGGACCGGGGGCACGATACGAATGTGGCGGTGAGCCAGCTCATCGAATTGGGGGGCAAGCGTGGGTTGCGACAGGAGGCCGCGCTGCGAGGAATGGAGACTGCCCGCGCCCGATTCGAGGACGCGCGCCGCCTGCTCGACAACGCCATCGCGAAGGGTTACATCGCGGCGGTGCTGACTCACGAGAATGCCGCCTCCCTGGCCAAAGCTTCTGTGTCCCTCAAGACAACCGCTGGGATTGCCGCTAAGCGGTTTGAAGCCGGAGATATTTCAGCATCGGAATTAAAGCAGGTCGAGGGCGCTGCGGAGCGGTTCGAAGCCGATGCGCGGGGTGCGGAGCTGGCGGCTCTCAACGCCCGCATCGCGCTGGATATCTTGCTTGGGGAGAAGGAACCCGCAGGGCTTTGGATTCCCTCGGAGGCATTAAAGGATCTCGATGGATCCATCCGAAATCTTGAAGAGGCATCGCCGCAATCCCGTGCCGACGTGAAAGCAGGGGAGGCCGCGATGAAGAAGGCCGAAGCCGATCTTGCGTTCCAAAAGTCTCAGCGAATTCCCGACCTGACATTCTCCTTTTCCTACGATCACCAGCCACCGGATCAACGCAACAGCGTGGGATTGGGAGTCGGGTTCAACCTGCCTCTTTGGAACCGGAATCATGGCGCCATCGCCGCGTCAGGTCTCGCCCGGGACCAAGCGGTGCGGGACTTGGCGAGAATCCAGTCGAGGGTAGCTTCAGAGCAAGCCCTGGCGAGGGCTGGGTACCGCGCTGCCGAGGAACGAATGACGCGGTATCGCGATGTGATTCTTCCTAAGGCTCTGTCGGTCCGGGAAAGTGTGACCTTTGCCTACCGCCAGGGGGCTGCGTCGCTCCTAGAACTGTTGGAAGCCGAACGCAGCGCCAATGACGTGGTCCTCGCCGCCGCCCAGGCCCAGGCGGATGCGTTGGCCGCTACCGCAGATCTCGCGGCCGCGCTGAACCAACCTCTTTTCCGGGAATGACCATGCTCCATTCACGCAACTTCAAACTTATTGTCTGCCTTGGCTTCTTTGCCCTCGTTGCCCTCGTTGGCTGTGGGCAACAGGTCCGGGAATCCGCCGTCACAGCACCGGTGGTACACGGGGATCGCGTGGCTTTTCCTGCCGGAGGTGCCGCGCTGACGGTCCTTCCCGTGATTCGTGGCCCCCGCCAAGGCCTGCGACTTACGGGCCGACTGGTGTGGAATGAAGAGGCCACGGTGCGCATCTTTTCCCCCATCACAGGGCGCGTGGCCAGGCTTTGCGCGAATCTGGGACAGGGAGTGACCAAAGGCCAGGTCCTGGCGGATATCGAATCTCCCGATCTGGGACAAGCGCAGAGTGACGCCGTTCGTGCGACCACGGATTTGCGGGCCGCCGAACGCAATCTTTCGCGTCTTCAAGCCTTGTTGGAACATGGCGCGGCTCCGAAAAAGGATTTTGAAAATGCAGAGAGCGATCTGGCCCGGGCGCAGGCAGAACAGCAGCGGACGCAAACCCGCCTGACGCTTTATGGCGGAGGAAAAGGCGTGGATCAGCGCTTCGGCCTCCGCAGTCCCATCGCGGGTGTCGTGGTGGATCGCACGATGAATCCAGGCCAAGAGGTGCGTCCCGACGCGCAGACCGCGCTGTGTGTGATCTCAGACCCCAGCCGCCTATGGGTCCTGTTGGACGCGACGGAACAAACCCTGCCGTTGATCCATCGTGGGATGAACCTGAAGATCCACAGTGCTGCCTGGCCCGCCGAGACTTTCCCCGGCACCCTGGACATCGTGGGAGACACGCTCGATTCCACCACGCGCACCCTGAAAGCGCGTGGAAGCCTGGCCAATCCCGGCCACCGGTTGAAGGCGGAAATGTATGTGGAAGTCGAGCTGTGCAATGGCGACCCGGGGAATGCGGTTTTCATCCCAGCAGCGGCGGCCGTCAGCGAAGGTAATGTGTCCTATGTGTTCGTGGCCGAGGGTCAGGGTGCCTATCGTCGGCAGACGGTTCGGCTCGGGCCCGAACAAGGCGGTCGCACCGAAGTGCTGGAGGGCCTGAAGGAAGGGCAGTCCGTGGTGACGGAGGGTAGCCTCCTGCTTCAGCAACTCCTCGCGGGAAAGCGCTAAATGCTGCGCGCCCTGACGCTCTATGCCCTGAGAAACCGCTTGGTGGTGCTGGCGGCCTTAGCGATCTTTGCTTTCGCGGGCGTCCTGGCGTTCCAGCGTCTGCCGGTGGAGGCCTACCCCGACGTCACCAATGTGCAGGTCCAGATCATCACGCTTTTTCCGGGCCACGCGGCGGAGGAGGTCGAGCAGCTCATCACGATTCCCGTCGAAAACCAGATGAACGGCATTCCCAAGCGCGCGTCCATGCGTTCCATCTCGCTCTTCGGGCTCTCCGTGGTGACGGTGGTTTTTGAGGACGA